>DASYCL010000641.1:0-11633 GCA_036500245.1 Polyangiaceae bacterium
TGCGCACGATCTGTAACGCGATTCACGCCAAGTTCGCGCGCGTGCAGTTCACGCCGGACCTCTTACCCGCGGACTTGATCGGCACCGTAATCTACGATCAGAAGACCGGCGAGTTCAGCTCCAAGCTCGGTCCGATTTTCGCGAACCTGGTGCTCGCCGACGAAATCAACCGCGCGCCAGCCAAGGTTCAGAGCGCGTTGCTCGAAGCAATGCAAGAGCGGCAAGTCACGATCGGGGACAAGAGCTATCCCCTGCCCGACCCGTTCGTCGTCATGGCGACGCAAAATCCGATCGAACAAGAAGGCACTTATCCGCTGCCGGAAGCGCAAATCGATCGCTTCATGTTGATGGTCAAGGTCGGTTACCCGTCGCGCGAAGAAGAGCGCCTAGTGATGGATCGCATGACCTCCGTGGTCAGCTCGCTCGCGGGCTCGAAGACAACGCCCGAACAGCTGCTCGAAGCGCGCAAAGTCGTGCGCGATGTGTACATGGACGATCGAGTCAAGGATTACATCGTCGATGTCGTGTTCGCGACGCGCGAACCGCAGAAAAAAGGCATGAAGGACCTCGCGCCCCTGATCGAATACGGCGCCAGCCCGCGCGCCAGCATCGCGCTGAATCTGGCCGCGCGCGCTCACGCGTTCCTGCGCCATCGCGGCTACGTCACGCCCGAAGACGTCAAAGCGATCGGCCCCGACGTGCTGCGCCACCGCGTCGTTTTGAGCTACGAAGCCGAGGCCGAAGAAGTGACCGCCGAAGATATCGTGCGGCGCGTGTTCGAGGTCGTCGAAGTTCCCTGAGCTTCATTGGGCTCCTCATGTCCGCTAGCATCGAGGTGACGTCGTGATTCCGAAAGAGCTGCTCAAGGCTCTGCGCAAAATCGAGATCACGACCAATCGGCTCGCGACCGAGCAGCTCTCGGGCAGCTACACCTCCGTGTTCAAGGGCCAGGGCCTCGCGTTCCGCGAAGTGCGCGAGTACCAGCCGGGTGACGACGTGCGCACGATCGATTGGAACGTCAGCGCGCGCATGAGCTCGACCTACGTCAAAGTGTTCGTCGAAGAGCGCGAGATGACGATGATGCTCGTCGTCGATTTGTCCGCCAGCCAGCGCTTCGGCACGCACACTTCGAGCAAGGCGCGGCTCGCGGCCGAGGTCGCGGCGGCCTGCGCGTTCAGCGCGATCAAGCACAACGATCGCGTCGGTTTGATCCTGAGCACCGATCAAATCGAGAAGCTCGTTCCGGCCAAAAAAGGCGAAAAACACGTGATGCGCGTGGTGCGCGAGATCCTCGGTCGCGTGCCGGAGCGAACGGGCACCGATCTCCGGGTCGCGCTCGAGACGCTGCACTCGGTCGCTCGCCGGCGCAGCGTCGCGTTCGTACTAAGCGATTTTTTCACGAGTGGCTACGATCGCGCGCTCTCGCTCGCCTCGGCGCGTCACGACGTGATCCCGGTCATGCTGGTCGATCCGCGGGACGAAGAGTTGCCGAACGTCGGCCTCAGCAGCTTCGAAGACTTCGAGAGCGGGGACAGCGTGATCGTGGATACATCGAGCCCCGCGGTGCGCGCGCACTACGCCAAGCAAATGCGCGGCATTCGCGCCGAACAAGTCAAGCTCTTCACCAAGCTCGGCCTCGACTATTGCGTCGTCCGCACCGACGAACCTTACATCAAGCCGCTCCGCGATTTGTTCGCGCGGCGCGCGCGGCGGGCGCACCGATGAGCGCGCGTTCATTTGGGTTGGGGCTGCTCTCGGCGGCACTGTTCGTCGCGGGGAGCGCGCTCGCCGGCACGCCCGACGCCGGCGCGCCGCGCTCGCAACCGAGCGCCGCGCTCGCAGGCTCGGCTCCGCCGCAGAGCTCGGCAAGCGCAGCGCCGGCAGCTTCCGGAAGCAGCGCGCCCAGCGAAGACAACTGCATCGAGCACATTCCCGAAGGCAAAGAACGGCCGAAATTCACCGAAGGCATGCCGACACGCGGCGTCAGCGGACACGCGTTGACCCTCGAAGTGGACGTCGTGCACGGAAAGGGTGAGACGGTGCTGCCGACGGGCTTTCATTTGCTCAGCGACAGCCCGGAAGCCAAAGCGATCGAACGCGCTGGCTTCATCTTGCCGGATCCCGAAGGCGCCGCTGGACCGAAACTGACCCGCAGCGAAAACGGCGCGAACGTCAAAACGCGGCTACAGATCTTCGTCGTGCCACTGCCGCCCAAGCCGGGTCGGCACGAGATGACACTGCCACCTTTGCCGATCACGATGTCGCGCGCGAGCGGCGAGCTCGTCACGGTGTGCACCGCGCCGCACACCGTGCTGGTCGAGGATCCGATCGCGAACGCGCCGCACCCGGAGCCGCACGGCAATCCGCCGCCGCGTCGGCAGCGCGAGGTTTGGACCGCGGCGAAGCACGTTTTGGTCGCGACGCTGATCGCGCTCGCGGCCGGCGCGCTGCTCACGCTCCTGATTTTGCAGTGGTTGAAGCGGCCGAAGAAGCTCCCGCCGCCCCCGCCACCACGCCCGCCTTGGGACGTCGCGCTCGAGGCGCTGCACGACATTCGCCACGCGGGGCTCACGCGCGAAGGCCGATTTTCCGAGCTTTTCGACCGAGTTTCGGACGTGCTCCGGCGCTACCTCGGCGACCGTTACGGCTATGACGGGCTCGAGAGCACGACCCGCGAGGCGCTCGGCTCGCTGCGCACGGTTTCACCCGCGATCGAAGATCTCGGCGGCATCGAGACATTCATGCGCGACGCGGATTTGGTGAAGTTCGCGCAGCTGACCCCGAGCGAAGGCGAGTGCATGGATCTACTCGCACGCGCCGAGCACATCGTCACGCGCACGATCGTAATCGCGCCGGTGATGCCGCCCATCGCGACGGAGCCGAACGCGCCGAATGAAGTCGATGCCAACGCCGAGCCCGAGCGTAGTGAGTTCGCGCCGCCCGAAGACCGCGACGAAGGAGGCCCGCGATGAGTAGCTCGCCAATCACGGCGGAGCCGGGCGGCACTCCGTCCGCCACCACGACGGGCGCGCCGAGCCAGGCGCCCCCCAAACCAGCCAAGCCAAGTGCGCCGCGGTTCGATCTCCGCGCTTCGGCCGCGCGGTACCGGAAGCTCGCGCGCGGCACCTTGCTCGTGCTCTACACGCTGTTCGCGCTCGGACTCGGGCTCGTCTATCCGGCGTTCACGCGCGGCGACGAGCTGCTTCATGCGGATTGGCAAAATCGCTGGTATTTTTTGGGATTGTTGCTGGTGCCCGCGGTGTTTTACCGGGCGACGCTCGGCGAAGATCGGCGCATGCCGCGGCTGAAGCTCGGCACGCTCGCGCCGCTCGGCGTCGGGCCTTCCGGCGTGCGCGTGTGGCTCCGCGATCTACCCGGGGTGCTGCGCGCGGTCGGGTTCGGGCTGTGCGTGCTGTCACTGGCGCGGCCGGTGAATACGCTCAGGCCGCAAGCCGCGGACGAAGAAGGCATCGACATCATCGTCGTTTTGGATTTGTCGGGTTCGATGCAAGCAGCGATGGCAAACTTGCCGCCGGATTTGCAGAGCTACGTCGGATCGAAGCCGCGCGGCGTGCGCCCGACGCGCATCGACGCGGCCAAGGCCGTGATTCGCGATTTCATCGCGCGTCGGAAGACGGATCGCATCGGCATCGTGGTGTTCGGCTCGAGCGCGTACGTGCTTTCGCCGCCGACGCTCGACTATCACTTGCTCGACGAGCTCGTCGCGAAGATGGAGCTCAACGTGATCGACGCGAACTCGACGGCGATCGGCGACGCGGTCGGCGTGGCTGCCGCGCGCCTCCGCCGCAGCCACGCGCATAGCAAAGCGATCATCCTCTTGACCGACGGCGACTCCAACGGCGGCAAGATTTCCCCGGAATATTCCGCGCATTTGGCCAACGAAGTCGGCGCGCGCTTGTACACGATTCAAATCGGCCAAGGCGACGCGGCCGAGGTTCAAGACGGCTTCGACTTGTTCGGGCAGCCGCACTACGTGTCGATGCATTTTCCGGTCAACCCAAAGTTGCTCCGAGAGCTCGCGTCGAAGACCGGCGGTTCGATGTACGTCGCGACCGACGCGAAAGCGCTACAAGCGAGCTTTCACGACGTGCTCGACAAGCTCCAGAAGACGAAGTTCGAAGCCAACATCGCGAACTACGAAGATCTGTTCGCGTTCCTGCTTTTGCCCGGCGTGCTCTTGCTCGCGCTCGACGCGACGCTGCGCGCGCTCGTGCTGCGGAGGTTCCCGTGAAGTTCGCGGTCCCGGAGTGGCTGTTCGGCACACTGCTCGCGCTCGTGCTCGCCGCCGTGCTCGTCGCAGGCGGGATTTTGTTGAGCCGCAACGTCAAGCGCTTCGGCGAGGATGCGTTGATGCGCGGCTTGGTCACTGCCAACGCTAGCCGACGACGCGCGTTCAAGGGCGTGCTCGTAGTGATCGCGGTGGCGCTCGCCTTCATCGCGCTCAGTCAGCCACAATACGGGCGCGGCACGCGGCTCATCCCAGCGACCAATCTCGATGTCGTGATCGTGCTCGATTATTCCAAGAGCATGTACGCGAAGGACATCTCGCCGTCGCGAATTTTGCGCGCGAAATCCGAGGTCGGCCGCTTGATTCAAGCATTGCCCGGCGCACGGTTCGCCGCGGTCGCCTTCGCCGGCGAACCGATCGCGTTTCCGCTCACGAGTGACGGCGCGTCCATCGCCCAGTTTTTTCGGCAACTGACGCCGAACGACATGCCGGTGCCGGGCACGGCAATCGCGCGCGCGCTCGAGGCCGGCCGCGAGCTACTCGAACGCGATCCGAAATCGCACACGCACAAGCGCGTGATGTTGTTGGTCACCGACGGCGAGGACCTCGAAGGCGATCCGGTCGCGGCTGCAGAGTCCGCCAAATCAGCGGACATCACCATCGACGTGGTGCAAATCGGCGGACGCACGCCGGAGCCGATCCCGGACGTGAACGACAATGGCGAGAGCCACGGCTATCGCATGGACGAGCAAGGCAAATTGCTCACCACTTCGCTTTCCGCCGAAGGCGAAGCGGAGCTCGCCAAGATCGCGAGCTCGACCGGCGGTGTGGTCGCGCAGAGCGCGCACGGCGAGACCGGTATCAACGAGATTTCGCGCCGGCTCGCGCGACTGGTGAGCGAAGAGCTCTCTGAAAAAGTCGAGACCGTCTACGCCGACGTGTACATGTATCCGCTCGGGCTCGCGCTACTCTTGATCTTGCTCGAGACATTCGTGAACGAAGCGCCTCGCCGGAGCAAACCGAGCGCCGTGCCGCCCCCTAAGAAATTGCGCAAAAAACGGCTCAAAAAAACCGCCGTGGCAGTCGCGGCCATCCTATCGCCGATCCTGCTCTCCTGCGCGTGCACGACCAAAGCCAGCGACAAACTGTTCGAGCGCAACGCGCCGAGCGTGGACGAAGCGATCTCGGCCTACGACGCCGGCGACGCGGGCAGCACGGTCTCGCTGCTCGAAACCTATCTAGCGACCGGCAAATGCGAGAACGGCGAAATCGGCACGCCGGATCCGGTGCGCGAGCGACCGAACGCGAGCTTCGATTTGGGGCTCGGCTTGTTCAAAATGGCGGAGCGCTTCGGGCATCGCTTCGGCGAAGAAGAATTCTCGAAGGGTGATGCCGGACCGACGCCCCAGCAAGACGCGGAGCTCGCGCAGCGCGGCCACGGCGTGGACTGCGCCGAGCGCATCTTGAAGCTGATCGCGATCGACGCGACCCAGCCCGCCGAGTTTCGCGCGCGCGCCTACTATTTGGCGGGCAATCTCGAGTTTTTGCGCGGTGACTACAAGGCCGCGGTCAAACAATACGATCTCGCGCTGCACTGGGTGCCGGGCTTGCCGCCGGACGCGGGCGACAGCATCGGCAGCGACGCGGCGTACAATCGCGCGATCGCGTTACGCCGGATCGAAGACAAAGAAAAAGACGCGACGCCGCCCGACGCGCAGCCCGACGGCCCGAACGACGGCGGCCCGGGAGACTCCGGGGAATCGGGAGACTCGGGTCAAAATCAAAACAAGAACGACAAGCAAGACGACAAGAAGAACCAAGACCAAGACAAGAATCAGAACCAAAAGGACGCCGGCTCCGACGGCGCAGCGCCCAAGCCCGAACCGCCGCAACAACCCGACGCGGGCCCGGACCAAAAGAAACCCGAACAGCCGCAGTCGAACCAAGACGAGCGCATGCTCGACATGCTCGAACACGCGCCCACTTTGCAGGAGCAAGACGCCAAAAATCGCGCCCTGGAGCGCCCGCACCGCCACGAGATGGAGGACAAGTGAGGCTTGGTTTCGCGCTCGGCGCCGCGATCGCAGTCGTTGCCGCGAGTCCCGTTGCGCGCGCCGCGGTCGAGACGCAGACGGCCGTTAGCGCGCGCCAAGTCGGCGTGGGCGAGACGTTCGTGGTGCAGCTCACCGCGCTGAGCGACGGTCCGAACGGTACCACCGCGACGAGCGCGAGCCTACCGCTGCCGCCGGGCATGACCTCGTCCGGCGCGAACGTGAGTCCGCAGTCGCAAGTCAGCATCGTCAACGGGCAGATGAGCCGGCGCACGGGCGTGACCGTCACTTGGCAAGTCACGGCGAGCAAAGTCGGTTCGTTCAGAGTCGGTCCGCCGAGCGTCAGCGTCGGTGGAGAACGCGCGCAAGGAAATGTGATCGCGATCGAGGTGGTGCCCGCGGGCAGCGCGCCGCGCGGTCGACAATCGCAACACGGCTTCGATCCGTTCAACTTCTTCGGCAATGGTTCGCCGTTCGGCAACGGCTCGCCGTTCCCACCGGGTTTCAACTTCAGGAGCCCGTTCGATGACGATCAAAACGAGCAGCAAGATCAGAGCTACCCGGACGAATTTCGCCTGGATAAGGCGCCCGATCCGCTCGCATTTTTGCGCGCAACGGTGACGCCGGATCACGTCGTCGTCGGCCAGCAAGTGACGCTCCGCATCTATGCTTACGGCGCGCACGGCATGTTCAGTCCGATCAATCCGAACGAACCGTCGCACGCCGACTTCATGGCCTTCGACATCAAAGCCGACCAGCACGCGGCTTACACGGTGCCAATCGGGGACACACGCTACATCGCGGCCAAGCTCGAGGAACTGCCGCTGTTCCCACTCCACGCCGGCACGCTCCGCGCGGGCGACATGAAAATGGGCTTCGGCGGTCGCAGTTATCCGCAAACCGGGCCCGGCCTCGGCCTCGTGCGCGAGAGCAATTGGGTCAACGTGGTCGTGACCGAGCCACCGCTGCGCGGACGGCCCGCGGGTTACAAGGTCGGCGACGTCGGCGACTACAAGCTCAGCGCCACCGTCGAGCCGCGCGAGATCGTAGCGGGCGATTCGATCAGCGTCGTCGCGACTTTGTCAGGCACCGGCATGCTGCCGTTCAAGATCCAAACGCCCGAACAAAAAGGCGTAGATTGGCTCGATCCGGCGCTGACCGAGAAGCTCGAAGCGTCGAACGGCATCGTGCAAGGCTCGCGCACCTTCAGCTATGTCGTGAAGCTCAGCGAACCCGGCCAGATCGATCTCGGCGAGGTCACGCTGCCCTATTGGGATCCGAGGCGGCAACGTTACTTCACCGCGCGCGCTCCGCTCGGCGCGATCGTCGTCAAACCGAACCCGAACGCGAAAGCCGCGCCGCCGGACAATAAGCCGATCGATCGCTTGGCGGGCGTGCTCAAGGCGCGCGAGCAATTGGGACCATTCGTGGAACCATCGAGGCCGCTGAGTGACCGCCCTGGTTTTTTTGGGTTGCTCTTGCTCGCGCCGCTCGGCGTAGTGGTGGCCGGAGGCGCGCTCAGTGTCGCCGGCCGCGCGCGCGAGAAGCTGCGTCAGCGCGGCAGCTCACCAGGAGCCCAGCTCGAAGCCGCGCTGCGCGAAGCGAAAGCCCGAGCGGCTTCCGACGCGAGCGCGACCGTGGCCGCGGCAGAGCGCGCGGTGTTTCTCGCGATCGAGCTGAAATTAGGCTTCAAGGCGCGCGCCGTGCTGAAGACCGAACTGGCCGCTGCGCTAACGGAGCGCGGCGTCTCGAGCGAACGCGCCGCGGCTCTGACCGCGATTTTGGAAGACTGCGACTCACTGCGCTTCGTGGGTGCCGCGAGCGGCGTCGATCCGCAAGAACTCGTGAAGCGCACTGAAGCCCAAACCTCCGCGCTGCGCGGCGACAAACTCGCTTCCACGAGCTGAGGTCAAGTGCGGCTCGGGCGGCTTCTTTCGATTTGGTTGTTCGCGCTGGCCGCGCTCTGCACTGGAGCACGCCCCGCGGCCGCGGCCGCCGACAGCAACGCCGACGCCGCCCACGATTTCGCCACCGCAAACGACGCGATCAAGCGCGGCGCCTACACCGAAGCCATCGACATCCTCGAATTGCTCGCCGATCGCGGCTTCGTGCATCCCGATGCGAGCTTCGATCGCGCCCTCGCGTATGTTGAACGCGCGCGCTCGAGCTCCGCCGCGCCCGGCGATCTCGGCCGCGCCGCCGCAGCGCTGTCCGAAGTCTTGAGTTTGCGCCCCAATGACGCGGACGCGGAGAACGCACTCAGCCGCATTCGCGCCGAAATTTCGCGGCGTCACGCACGCGAAGGCAGCGCGCCGGTGATGGCGCGGCCGTCGCTCGGCCGCGCCGTGACTTCGCTATTTTCGGAGAACACGTGGGCGATCATGGCGATCTGCGGCTCGCTATTGCTCGCGCTCGGCATTGCTCTCAATCGCTTCGTCAAGCGCACGAGCGCCGAGCTCGCCGGTGCAATCGGGATCGGACTCGGCGCGCTCTTGCTCGTGCTCGGCGCGGCGCTCAGCGCGGGCGCACGGCATTTCCGGCTCACGTCGTCGCCGGCCGTGATCGTCACGGACGAAGCGCGCTTGCTCGATGAAAACGGCAAACCCTTGCCGCAAAAGCTCGGCGCGAATGCCGATTCGATGACGATCCCCGAAGGCGCGAGCGTGTACGTGCTCGAACGCCGGCCCACGCTCGATCGCATCGAATGGGGTTCGACGCGAGGCTGGGTCACGCCGGGCCAAATCCAAATTTTGGCTACGCGCTGAACTGCGCGGCGCGCGAAGCGCGCCCGCAGCACGACGCCGAAGGCTGTGACGCACTCGGCCCGCTTCGCGTGACCATCAATAAAAACCCCGAGTTAAGCGGACTTACAAATCGCGGCAAATCTCCGTCGAAAGTGAGGCACGCGCTTTGCTCTTACTCCGGTCATCGCGAAAGGAGTACGAAAATGAAATCGCGAACCGCGTGGTCCATCGTGTGCAGCTTGGCTTGGTGCGCGCTCGTAGGCTGTGGCGCCGAAAGTGGCACGGACGCTTCCGCCACTGACGACGCAACTGCCTCACAAGCGGATGCGCTCTCGCATCGCGCGCGTCATCACTGGAGCCCGCCGAGCGCAACTGCAACGACGACCGCAAGCACGAGTGCACCAGCGCCGAGTGCGCCGCCCAGCACGACGCTGCCCAGCGATGTGTCGCGCTTGATCGCTGCGGCGCAAACGCCGGATGGGCTCGCCATCCCTCAGCCTGCCGAGGCGAACGGCGCCTGTCCGCCGGTAGTGGCTGCGCTCGGGTTTTGGGCTTGTCCGACGCTCGACCAAACCTGCAGCTTCAGTAACGACACGGGCACTCATCAATGCCTCTGCGATCGCACCGAAGGCGAAGGGCAAACGCCGTCTTGGGTTTGCAACTAAGCCTGCGTGCGGCCACGAAACCGCGCCGAAATAGCGAATGCGCGGCAGCGCGGGAACTTTTCGGCGCGCGCGTGTACGATCCGGAGATGAGCCCGACGCGAGCTTCGTGCGCGCTGTTCGTGATTTCGCTCGCCGCGTGTGCGCCCGCGCCGAGCGCGAACGGAGGCGCGAATGCGGCGTCACCCGCGCAGCCGCTTTCGACGCCGAGCGCGCGGAGCGCACAGCCCAACGCAGTTCCAAGCGTCGCGAACGCGACGCCAATCGCGAGCGCAGTCGCACCGCCGCAACCGAGCACGAGCGCGCCGCTGCACGCTTGTGGCGCGTTCGATTGTTTGGCGTTCGCGTCGCCGAGCGCGGCCTTCGACTACGTGCTCAGGACGAATCCGCGCGTGCTCGCGGTCGGTGAAGCGCATGCGCAAGACGATCGGCCGGGCATTTTTTCGAGCACACGGCGCTTCGGCGAACAACTCTTGCCGCTCTTGAGCGGCAAAGCCAAGCACCTGGTGATCGAGCTCTTACTCGCCAATTGTCAGAAGCGCACGGTCGAAGCCGTGAAGAAAGAGCAAGCGCCGGTCACGGAGCATCAAGCCGCGAGCAATCAAAGTGAGTTCGTCACGCTCGGCAAAGTCGCACAGCGGTTTGGAATCGAACCGCAAGGACTGACGCCCGAGTGCGCCGAATACGACGCCGCCGTCGCCGGCGGTGAAGACGGCGTGGCGCGCCTACTCGCGCTGGTCGCCAATCAAACGACGAAGGAAGTCGAAGCGCTGCTCGCCAAGCCGGAAACGGCGAACGAGATCATCGTCACGTACGGCGGCGCGCTCCACAACGATCTCATGCCCAAACCGGGACAAGAAGCGTGGAGCTTCGGCCCGCGACTCGCGGCAGCCACGCAGAATCGCTACGTCGAGCTCGATTTGATCGTGCCGGAATTCGTCAAAGACACGGACACCTGGCGCAATTTACCCTGGTTTTCGGCCTTCGATCGCGAGCACCTATCCAGCGAGACGCTTTTGTATCGGCCTGCGCCGAACTCGTTTGCACTGATCTTTCCGAAGACCGAGCGCGACGCGCCCGCGCGGTTGTAAGCTTTAGACGCGGCCATGCTGCGCCTCGAAAACCCAATCCAGAATTATGCCTGGGGTTCGCATTCGGCGATCTCGCGGCTGCTCGGCACGACCACGCCGTCGGCTAAGCCGGAAGCGGAGCTCTGGCTCGGCGCGCATCCGAAAGCGCCGTCGCTCGTGCTACCGAGCGGCCAATCACTCGCCACGTTGATCGAGCGCGATCCGGCGCAGATCTTGGGCGCGAAAATTGCGGAGCGTTTCGGCGCGCGCCTGCCCTTCTTGCTCAAAGTGCTCGCCGCCGAAGCACCGCTCTCATTGCAAGCGCACCCGACGCTGGAACAGGCTCGCGCCGGCTTCGACGCCGAAGAAGCGCAGGGCCTACCGCTCGATGCGCCCAATCGCAACTACAAGGATCGCAGCCACAAACCCGAACTATTGTGCGCGCTCACGCCGTTCGCTGCGCTGTGCGGCTTTCGTGACATCGGCGAGACGCGCGAGCTCTTTGCCACGCTGCGCGCGCCACGCACGGCGTTCGTCAGTGAAATTCTCGAACAACTGAACGGCGAGAGCGACTTACCAGGCGTTTTCTCGCGCTTGATGAGCGCGGAGCCCGAGCGTCGCGCCGAGATCGCCCGCCAAACCCTCGATCGCTGCACCGATCTCGCGGCCTTCGACGGACCGTTTCAACGCGAGTTTTCCTGGGCCGTGCGTGTCGGCATGCTCTACCCGGGAGATGTCGGCATCGTCACGATGCTGCTCCTGAATTTGGTGCGGCTCACGCCCGGCGAAGCGATCTATCTGCCCGCGGGTAACCTGCACGCTTATCTGCAAGGCGTGGGCGTGGAGATCATGGCCAA
>DASYCL010000642.1:0-2267 GCA_036500245.1 Polyangiaceae bacterium
GATCACGGCGGTGTGCGTCAAGTTGTCGAATACCACGACTGTCGCATCGGCGATCATGCGCGCGATCGGGCGTTTGCCGCCGAGCAGCTCGGGCCACGGCTCGACCTTCGTCACGAAGTGCACCATGTCGTACGTGAGTAAGCCGACGCACGCGGTGGCGAAGCGCGCTGCGACGTCGGTCTCGTCCTGACCGTTCGAGGGAGCGAGCTCGGACAAGCGCGTGAACGGGTCGATGCCGGGCTCGCCGTACACGATATGCTCGGACTTCGGCCGATAACCGAGGACCGAGTAGCGCCCCCAGCGTTCACCCGGCACCACGCTTTCGAGCAGGAAGGAGCCGCCCTCCGAGCGCGTGCGCAGAGCCTGATATGCACCCACGGGCGTGATGCCGTCGACGACCAGAGTTTTCTTGAACATGGGCAAGCCGGAGAACCCGCGCGAATGGGGAGCCCTCAGCATAGCCTGGCTCGGGGAAAATCTGACAAATTCGAGCGACGGCACGCGCGAGCCGCGAGCGAGCGGCGTTGACGCACGGCGCGCGCCGCGCTGAGCTCCCGGCCGCAATGCGCGCGTCGATCTATTGGGGCTCATTTTTTTGCGCGTTCGCCACGCTGGCAGCGGCTGGGTGCCGCAGCGTGAGCGAACGAACGCTCACCGACACCGAACGTCGAACCTTCACGGCGAAGTGCGAGCGCAGCGGCGCCTGTACGTTCACGCAAATCTCCGGCGTAAAGCGCCAGGACGGGCGAACCAACCAAATCCTGCAAACGAACGGCAGACTGATCGGCATCTGCGACGTGGAGCCAGGGCAAACTTCGAGCACGGTCTGGGATTGTCGGCCCTTGGTCTGCCACGAAGACGCCGATTGCCCGCCTGGCCACGGCATGAAAGATGGCCAATGCTTGAATTCGCTGTGCGCAGACGCAGCGCAGCCGCTCGCCACACCCGACTCGGTCATGCTGTGCCTCGCAGGGACCGGGCTCGGCCGCGAAGAACCGCGCCAGATCGAGCGCTATGCGTTGGGCCTCAATTGCGGTACCCCGTGCAAGGTCCCGGCGCCCTGTCGCCAACCCTGACGTTCTCCGCTAGCCTTCCCGCCCGCTCATGACCGATTCTTCTTTGCTCGAGCCGAGCATCGCGCTCGCCGCTTACGCCGAGCCGCTCGCCGACAGCAGGCGCGTGCTCGTGTTCGGCAGCGCCCTCGGCGCCCTGGCTCTGCAATTGCTCGAGCGCGGCGCGCGTTCGGTACACGTCTGCGATCCGGATCCGGTTCGCGTTGCGCAAGCCACGACGCAAAATCGCTCGACGCAGATTTCGTTTTCGGCGCTCGCGGACAGTGATTTGTCGGTGCGCGACAGCGCGTTCGAGCTCAGCGTGATCGAGAATCTCGGCGCATTCAACGCGCTTTCGATCTTGAAGAAAGCGCACCGCGCGCTCGTGCCGCGTGGCGTCGCGATCGTCGCGTGCCCCAATCCGGAAGCTTCGGCGCCGCTCCTGCAAGCGAGCAGCGCTTCGGACACGGTGCTCGACTACTACGCGCTTTACGACGCAGTCGCCGCCGAGTTCGAGCACGTGCGCATGCTCGGCCAAACGCCCTTCGTCGGCTATGCGATCGCGGATTTCTCCGCTTCGGGCGAGCCGGAGCCCGCGCTCGACACGGGCTTCGTGCCGGGCGGCGCAGAAGAACCGGACTTGTTCTTGGCCCTCGCTTCGAACCAAGACGCGCGGCTCGACGAGTTCGCCGTGATTCAATTACCCACGCGAAGACTCCTTGCGAGCCTGGCGCACCCCAAAAAATCAGAACCGAGTGCGAGCGCCAAGGTCGACGCACGCGAGGTAGCGCGGCTCAAAACCTGGGCCAATGAGCTCGAAGCGCGCGCCAGCACCGCGGATGAACGCGCCGACGGCGCCGAAGCCGAGCTCGAAGCATTGCGCGGCAAGCTCGAAGCCGACGAAAAAACGCACGCGGCGCTCAAATCCCGGCACGAGCAAGAACTCGCCGCGCTCCGCGTGAAGCTCGCCGAACGCGAGAAAGAGCTCGCGCAGCACACGAGCGAGAACGAGAAAAACGAGCTCGCGGCGTACGAGCGCCAGCTCAGCGAACGCGGCACGGAAGTGCGCCGGCTCGAAGGCGAGCTTCGCACCGCGGAACGCACCGGCAGAGAGCTCGTGCGCGAGCTCGAGCGCCGTCGTGCGGAGCAGGCTGGGACGGCCAACGCCGAGCTCGAACGCGCGCTCGCCGAGCGCGACGCAGATTTGCAAGCTGC
>DASYCL010000643.1:0-15263 GCA_036500245.1 Polyangiaceae bacterium
GTTCGTGGTCGCGATCGATTTGAAGCAAGTTGAGATCTTTCCGGTCGCCGGCACGCAAGAGCCGCAACCCGACTCGGACGAAGCGCGGAAATACGTGCGCGAAGGCAAAATCCCAGTCGAAAAACAAGCGATCCTGATCGCAGCCTTCAACGGCGGATTCATGACCGAGCACGGCGGCTACGGCATGAAGCTCGACGGCGTGACGATCGCCAAAGCGAAGTCACGCGCTTGCACGATCGCATTCTACAAGGACGATACGATGCGCATCGCGAGCTGGCCCGAGCTCTCCGCAACCGAGCCCGACATGCTCTGGTTTCGTCAGACTCCAGAGTGCATGTGGGAGAAGGACGTTTTGCACGCCGGGCTGCAAGCAGGCGCCGGCCTGAAAAAATGGGGCTCGACCGTCGATGGCGAGACGGTGATTCGGCGCTCGGGCATCGGGCTCAACGCCGATCGCAGCGTGGTCTACTTCGCGATCACCAATCACACGACGGCACGCGTGCTCGCGGACGGCCTACATCACGCGGGCGCGACGGACGTGGCGCAGCTCGACGTGAATTGGTCGTACCCGAAGTTCGTCACCTTCGAACCGATTGGGCACACGAACGTGCTCCACCCGGTGCCGCTCGCGCCCGGCTTCGAATACTCGGACGACGAATACCTGCGCAAAAAAGAAAAGCGCGACTTCTTTTACATCGTGCGTCGCGAGCCGCCCGCGGCCGAAGCACCCGCCTCGCACTGAGCGCGCGAGTTTCGGCCCACAAAAGTGGAAACCCCTGCGGGCCGGGGGGGACAGCCGCGTCAGGGGATCCACGGCTAGTATTCACTACTCGGCTCCGAATTCGCAAGCTGCACGCTCAGACCGCCCGTGAAAGCCCGCTTTGCCGCATGATCTCGACGCCTTCGCGCACTCGTCGAATGTGCTGGCCGTGCATATACTCGCGCGGTGCCGGAACTGCCCGAAGTCGAGGTCACGCGCCAGCGGCTCAGGCCGCTTTTGGTCGGTCGCACCATCGATCGTGTCGATACGACGAAAGACAGTTACTTTTTCCTGACCAAACCGGCCGAGCTGAAGCGGCGTTTGCTCGGCCGCAAGATCATCGAGCTGACGCGGCACGGAAAATACCTGCTCGCCGAGCTCGACGACTCGGATCGCTTGCTGCTCCACCTCGGCATGACCGGGCAGCTTTTTTCCTCGGCGGTGAGCAGCGTGCGGCTATTTTCGGCGAAAACGCGGGGCTCGCTGCCGCCCGAAGCGCTGCCCGAGTTCAAAGCCGACGAGCACACGCACTTGAGCCTGCATTTCGCCGACGGCGGCCCATCCGTGCTGTTTCGCGACGTGCGCAAATTCGGGAAAGTCGCGCTGCTCCGCGCAGGCAAAGCCGATCCGCGACTCGAGAGATTGGGGGTGGATGCCCTGCTCGCAAAGGGCGACGTTTTGTACGAAGCGGCGCGCAAAAGGAAGACGCCGATCAAGACGCTCTTGCTCGATCAAAGCGTGATCGCCGGCGTCGGCAACATCTACGCAGACGAAGCGCTGTTTTTGGCCAAGGTGCGGCCGACACGCGCCGCGCGGCGCGTCACGGCGCGCGAATGCGACGCGATCGTCGCCGCCGCAAAGCGCGTGATGAAACGATCGATCGAAACCGGCGGCTCGAGCATTAGCGACTACGTCTCGCCCGACGGCTCCGATGGCGGCTATCAAAACGAGCGCAAAGTTTACGCTCGCAAAGGCGAGGCCTGCGTCGTCTGCGGCACGCCGATCCGGCGCGTCGTGATCGCGGCGCGCTCGACGCACTACTGTCCGCAGTGCCAGCCGTAGCCGCGCAGCCGAGCGCAGTGTTAGGCTCCCCCAACAAAAAAATGAGCGAAGAAACAGCGAAAAAACGCGCAGCCGAAGCCGCACTCGCGCTGTTGCCGGAATCTGGCGTGATCGGTCTCGGCACCGGCTCGACCACGCGCTTCTTCATCGAAGCAGTCGGCGAGCTCGTGCGCCAAGGCAGGCGCTTCAGCGGCGTGCCGACCAGCCAACAGAGCCGCGCGCTCGCGAGTCAATGCGGCATCCCATTGCTCGACGACGCAGGTCCCTGGCAAATCGATCTGTGCGTCGACGGCGCGGACGAAGTCAGCGACGCGCTCGATCTGATCAAAGGCGGCGGCGGCGCGCACACCCGCGAGAAGGTCGTGAACTTCGCGGCGCGCAAGAACGCGATCATCGTCGACGAAAGCAAGCTCAGCCGAAAGCTCGGTGAGCGCCGCGCGGTTCCGATCGAAGTGCTGGTGTTCGCGCACCACACGACCGCGCGAGCATTGCAGCACTTCGGTGAACCGGTGCTGCGGCTCAAAGACGGCGCGCCGGTCCGCACCGACTCGGGCAACTACATTTACGACGTGCGAGTCGCGCCGATCGACGATCCGGCGCCCCTCGATCACGCCTTCCGGGAGGTGCCCGGAGTGGTCGAAACCGGGCTATTTTGCGGGCGCGCCGATTGGGTGATCGTGGCGGAAGCAGAGCGAATCCGGCAGCTTTCGCGGCGATCTTGAGCGCGTGTCCGCGGGCGCGGTTTGGCGCTAAACTCGCCTGCGTGATGGAGCAAAAGTCCGCGAGTGTCGGGTTATTGGTTTTTTGCGCGCTCACGTCGTCGCTGACGGCGGAGGCTCTGCCGGGTGACGCGAGCGCGAAGCCCGCGGCTGCGCCAGCGCCGACTACGGCGAGCGCGAAGCCGAAACCGACGTCGGCAGCGAGCGCGAGCACCACGACGGCCGCTCCAACGGCAGTCGCCGCGACTCCTCCCAGCGCCCCAGGCGCAAAACCAACAGCGCCCGGCGCTGCTCCGATGACAACGCCCGCTGCCCCAGGCGCGCCTCCAGCAAAGCCGGAAGTGAAGCTGTCGCCGCCGAAGACGCCGCTCGAAGCCGCGCTCCAAGGCACGGTGATGCTCGAGCGCGCAGGCCGCCCGCTCGCCGTGGGCACGCTGTTGAACGGCGACGGGCGCATTTTGACGGCGCTTTCGCCACTCACCCACGGCAATCAAATCGACGCGCGTTATCCGGACGGGCACATCTTGCACGTGCGCGTCAGTTATGCGGATCGCGCCTGGGATTTGGCGCTCCTCACTCCCGAGGGTGATGCGCGACACGCCGGCCTCAAAGCCTCGCGGGACGCCGAGCCTGCGGCCGGCAGCAAAGTGAAGGTCATCGGCTACGTGCGTGACAAGGTGCTCGGCGCCACGGATCAAACCGTGAAAGCCAGGACCACTCTGCGCGGCGGCGACAGCGCGGAGCTCGGCGATGCACTCGAGCTCGGCGTCACGCCCAAGCCGAACGACATCGGCGCTCCGCTCGTGAACGACAAGGGTGAAGTCGTCGGCGTGATCGCTCGCGCCTGCTCGCCGAACGACAAAGCGGGCTGCACGCTCGCGCCATACGGCGTACCGGTCAGCGCGATCCGCGGGTTCTTGCGCGATGTGCCGATGCGGCGCGGACCGTGGGTCGGGCTCGAAGCGGTGGCGTTCGACGCAGGCATCGCGCGCGGCGTGCGCGTCGCCGCGGTCGCGCCGGAGGGCCCCGCCGCCAATGCCGGCCTGCACGCGGGCCCGCCCGGGATTGCCGACGTCGTGCTTGCGGTCGACGGCACGCCGGTGGCGAGCGCCGAGGCATTCGCCGACGCGGTCGACAACCACGCGCCCGGCGCGCCGCTTCGTCTACTGGTGCTCTCGGAGGGCCGTTACCGCGAAGTCGGCGTCGTGGTGCACGAACCCCCGGAGGCGGTGGGCCGCCACGAGCGGCCGATTCAATCGGTTCCATGGCCTCAGAAGCCCCACTCACAGTCCACGCCAAACCCGTATCGCTGAGAAATCATTGACAGAAGGCGGCTTAGGCGAGGAAGATCCAGGTTCACCTCCCCGGGCTCGGTCCGGCTTTTCCACGGGAATGCACGCTTGAATCGGCCCCTGCGTATCGAAGTCGCTGGCCAAACGGACGTCGGCCGCAAACGTAACCACAACGAGGACAACTTCGCGATCATGGCGGAGTACGGCCTCTACGTCGTCGCCGACGGCATGGGCGGTCATGCCTCGGGTGAAGTCGCATCGAAGATGGCCGTCGACACGCTGCAAGAATTCTTCGCAGCGACGGCGGATGATCCCGAGCGTACCTGGCCGTACAAGATGGATCGCGGCAAGGGTTACGAAGAGAACCGGCTCATCACTGGTATCAAGCTTTGCAACCTGCGCATCTACGAACAAGCGCAGCGCAACGCCAAGCAACGCGGCATGGGCACGACGCTCGCCGCTCTCTTCGCGGTGGAAGACGGCGTGTACGTCGCGCACGTGGGCGACAGCCGCGTGTACCGAATCCGTGACGGTTCGATCGAGCAGCTGACCGAAGATCACTCGTTGCTGAACGACTACAAAAAGATGAAGCGGCTCACGGAAGAGGAAATCGCGAATTTCCCGCACAAGAACGTGATCGTCCGCGCGCTCGGCATGAAAGACACGGTCAAGGTCGACACGCGCTTCGAAGCGCCGCGCGCGAGCGATTGCGTCGTGCTCTGTAGTGACGGTCTGTGCGGTCCAGTCAGTGACGAAGCGATCCTGCAAATCGTGACTAGCGCGCCGGACTTGCCGACCGCGACACACCGCCTGATCGAGAACGCGAACGAAAACGGCGGACCCGACAACATCACCTGCGTCGTCGCGCGCTGGATTCAGTAACGCTACTTGCCGGTCGGGATTAGCTGCACTGGCACCGGCTGATTGCGCACCGGTTCCGGACTGCCGACGAGCGGGCTGAGCAGCGCGTAGCTGATGCTGAGCACCGTGAGCATGATCAAACTGGTGATCAGGTACGTGCTTCGCGGCGGATGCTTCGCCGTGCTCCAGCCGTCCGCGTAAAATTTTCCCTTGCTGCGTTCGCGGATCTTTTTCTGCACGCCAGCGAGCACGTCGGGCGCGGGCGCTTCGTCGCGCAAGGCGCCGCGTAGCATCGAACGCAAAGAGTCCTCCGATTCGTCCTGAATCGCGCTTCTATCGAGCTTTTCTTGGCCGGGCTCGCTCATCGGATCTTCTCTCCCATTCTACGCTCGACATTTGCTTTGAGCATGGCGCGGGCGCGGTGCAAGCGGCTCTTGACCGTGCCGTCCGGAAGTCCGGTGATCTCGCACAGCTCTTCGTAGCTCAGGTCTTCCACGTCGCGCAAAACCAGGACTTCGCGGAAATCGGGTTCGAGCTCGGCGATGCAAATCTGTACCGCGCGCTCGAGCTCGTAGCCCTCGACCAAGCGATCGGGCTGCGCGACGTCGCCGAAGGTGACGCCCTTGGCTTCGTCGAGCGGAGCGCGCTCGGCGACCGGCTCGAGCTCGTCTTCGCCGCTCGCATGCCGGCGCGACAAATACTTCATCCGGTTTTTGCACAAGTTCACGCTGACTCGGTAAATCCACGTGCTGAGCTTGGAATCACCACGGAAGGTCCCGACCGCTTTGAAGACTTGCACGAAGACTTCTTGCGCCATGTCTTCGGCTTCGTCGCGACGGCCAAGCATGCGCACGAGCAAGCGGAACACGCGCGCCTCGTACAGCTCGACGAGCTCGTTGAACGCGCGCTCGTCGCGCTTGGCCAAACGCTCGATGAACTTGCGTTCGGCGAGATCTTCCGCGTCGGCCACCGAGCGCTCAAGGTAGACCGAATGCGCCGCCGCGTCGCGCTCCTCTGCATTTTGCTGGGGCGCCAATTGCGCCGCTACTCGGCGCGGATCCGTCATCGTGCACAGAGATTGACAGCTGCCACCCAGCGAAGGTTCCGAAGAACTATCTAGAAGCTGGCGCCCTAGAACCAGATCTTTGGGATGTTTTTGGGCCCTGCGCGCGAATCAGCGCCTTGCCGCCCGCGCCACAAGCCACGCGACTGGCTCCTGTTCGGTCAGTTCTAACGTGGCCGCCCCTCTTTCTAAAACCGTGATCAGCCCGGCGAATCAGTAGCTTTGTTTTATTTTCCGTGCAGCCGGCCCAAGCCCTTCGCGCGCGCTCTCGCGCGAAAAGACGAGAGATGCGACGAATAGTTCGCTGGGCGCCCGATTCAAAAACGCGAGGCGAGTTTTGTGGTCGGGGCCCCGAAACTAAACAAGACAATCCAGTTTTGGGCGGGGACCCAAAACCTGAGGGTGGGGCCCAGCTGGATTACGCGCTTCGTGATCCCCGAAGGGGGACACTCCAGCGGGGCGGGAGCTGTGCTCCCGATGAACAGCACGAGGAGTGGCGGGAGCTGTGCTCCCGAAGCGACGAGTTCCCGCACATGGATTCGAACCACGATTCAGGGATTCAAAGTCCCTTGTCCTGCCTTTAGACGATGCGGGAAGAGGCTCGGTCTTTTGGTCGGCTCGCGCCGACAAGTCAACCGGGGAACGACCGGCGTGCGCCGCTAGCCTTTTTTTGTGCGCTCGTGCACGAGGTCGACCACGAATTTGACGGCGCCGGGGTCGGTGTCGGGCAGGATGCCGTGGCCGAGATTGAACACGTGGCCAGCCGCGCCGCGGGCACGTTCGAGAATGTCCTCCACGCGGCGCGTGAGTAGCGGCCGCGGCGCGCCGAGCAAGAGTGGATCGAGGTTGCCTTGGACGGCCACGCCGCTCCCGAGGCGCGTGATCGCTTGGTCGAGCGGAGTGCGCCAATCGACGCCGATCACGGTGCCTCCGGCGCGCCGCTGCAACTCCAGCAACGTCCCCGTGTCCGTGCCGAAGTGGATCACGGGCACGCCCGTCTTTTCGAGATCTTTCAGGATGTGCGCGACATGCGGCAAGATGAATTCTTCGTAGTCGGTCGGAGACAGCGCGCCGACCCACGAATCGAAGAGCTGCACCGCGTCTGCGCCGGCGCGGACTTGTGCGTGCAAATAGCGGCGCACGACTTCCGAGAATTTGCCCATCAAGGAGTGCCAGGTGTCGGGCTCGCCGTACATCATGCGCTTGGTGATGGCGTAGTTCGAGCTCTTGCCGCCTTCGATCAGATAGCTTGCGAGCGTGAACGGCGCGCCGGCAAAACCGATCAGCGGCGTTTTCCCGTCGAGCTCTTTGCGGATCAGCTTGATCGCTTCGAGCACGTAACCGAGGCCCTCTTCGGGATCGATCACGCGCAAGCGATCCACCGCGGCGCGATCGCGCACCGGCTCGTGAATCACGGGGCCTTCACCCTTCGCGAACTCGAACGGCGCGCCCATCGGTTCGAGCGGAAGCAAGATATCGGCGAATAAAATCGCGGCGTCCACACCGTGCGCGCGCACGGGCTGCAGCGTCACTTCGGTCGCGAGCTCCGGATTTTTGCACAGCTCGAGCAGCGTCCATTTGGCGCGGAGGGCTCGGTACTCCGGCATGTAGCGGCCGGCTTGGCGCATGAACCAAATCGGCGTCGCATCGACCGGCTCGCGCCGGCAAGCGCGTAAAAATCTATCCCACATTTTTCAAGCTGCCTTCGTCTTCCGCGGTTCGGCATTCGCGAGGACGAAGCCCCGCGTCGTGACTACAAAGCCTGAGTCATCGCAGCGTGCGGCGCCTGCTCGCCGTTCCGCGCGCGATCTTTCATTTCGTATTTCGAGGGGCACTTCGCCATGATCGTCGAAGCCTCGAAGTAGCCGGACGCGAGCTTGCCTTCCGCGGTCACGCTCACATCCATGCCGGGCATATCCCGAAAGGTGTCGGGCACGATGCACTGCGCGTAGTGCACCGGCAGCGCGACTTTATTCTTCTCGATCGTGAAGCGGTACTCGCACGGCTGATCGCGACGCACCAGGCTCCCTTTGACGAGCGTGCCTTCGACGCGCACGGCGCGATCGGCGAATTTGTCCTTGTCGCGCACCAGGTCGTCCACGCCCTTCGAGTACACGGCCGAGCCTTTGAAGCTCGTGAACACCAGCGTGAGGATGCCGGCCGCCATGACGAACAGCCCGACCACGAGCCCGACGTTGCCGCGCGTTTTGCGGGGCGCCGGTTCCGGAGTCACCGGCCGCGTGGCAGCGGGGATCGGTTCGTCGATCGCGGCCACCGCTTGCTCGAGTTCTTTATCGAGGTCGCTCATCGCGTAAAAGCCTAACCCCGGCTCTCCCTCGGGTCCACCCGCTCGGGCGCGCGCGACTCAAACGCGCCGCGACAAGCCGATGCGCGCGCCGACGAAAGCCGCACAAGCCCCAAAACCCACCAAAACCAAAAGCGAAATCAGCGCGACGAGCCAAGGCGAGAGCGCGCCGCCGAGCGCTGCCAGCGCCCAACCACTGAACGCACCGAGCGCGCCCGCGAGCGCCGCCTCACGAGTTTTCGCGCGGCCGCCGAAGCGGCCGACCAGCGCGCCCGCCGCGCCGCAAGCGAACAAAAAAGAACACGCAACCGGCAGCGCACCGAGGCCGACCCGAAGACCACTGTGCGCGCTCGCTACTTCGCTCAAGCGATGACCGAGCCAAAGCCCCAATTGCGCCAGCGGCAAGAACAACGTGAGCACGAACCCTGCGCCAATCAGCACCCAATGCCAACGCGGCCGGCTCGCGGCGAGCGCGTCGTCCGTGTCTTGGTTTTGTAGAACCGGGAGCTTTCGGACCATGACGCGCGCGCGGTTGAAGTCGCGAGCGAGCATAGCGCGGTTTTTATTTTTGGCGGCGCTCGGCGCCGTTGCGCTAACCAGCAACTCAAAAAACGTCGCGGCGCAAAGCGCCGAGCCCGTGCCGAGCGCGAGCGCGGCAGCGCCTGAGCCGGCAGCAGCGCCATACACGGCGTGGCAAGGCACGGAGCACGCGCCGCCGCCCCCAATTCCGCTCGATGCAGCGCCCGCACCCGAACTCGCGCCGCTCGAATACGCGCGCCGGCCGGTCGAGCTCGCGCCCGAATTCGCGCTCGGCTTCCCAAGCTGTAGCGACGGCACCGAAGACGACTCGCGCTGCGACGGGCTCGGCGCGGGCCTCGGCCTCGGCCTCACGGCGCTGTGGCGCGCTTACCCGTACTTCGCGTTCGGCGGCACCGTGAGCGGGCTCGACTTCGGCTTTCATCCAAGCGCGCGGACGGGCCTCCGCGACACGAGCGCGAGCGGGCTCTTCTACGGCTTGCTCGGTCGCGTGTATTTCAGCGATCACGGCGCGTTCGAGCCGTACCTCGAGCTCGGCCTCGGCGGCGGCGCCGGGCGCACGAACGCGCGCGAGCTCGACGACGCGCGCTACACGGACACGAGCTTCGGCGGCGCCGTGCGCGTGGGCTTGGGGTTCGAGTTTTTTCTGAGCCGCCATCTGCGGATCGGACCGGCTTTCACGTGGACGCGTTTTCACGTCAGCCAGCTTTCGCGCTGCGCGCCGAATGAAGCGTGCGTCGCCCTCGATCAGGACGCGAATGGGCACAGCGTCGGCTTCAGCACGCTCTCCGCGCGGCTTTCGATCTTGCTCGGCGAAGAGCTGTGAGCGCTCGCGGCCGGCTCGTGTAAGCTTTCGCGCGGATGCTCGAGCCAGAACCGATTTCGTTCGATCGCGCGCTGCGCGACGCAGCGAACGCGCTCGAGCGACGCAGCACCAAAGGTGAACCCGCGTCCGACGCCCTACCCGCCGCGCTGCTCGACGACGAAACCCTGGCTTGGCTGCGCGAACTCGGAACGAAAGATCCGCTCGCGCCCGCGCTCGAGCGCTGGCTCTTGCGCCTACGCGAGCAAGCCGAGCTCGCGCCGCGCCGCGCCGAGCTCGGCCGCGCGCATCGCGCCGCGCTTCACCACATCTCGGCGCCGGCGGACGCGCACCTACCGCTCGCGACGATGCTCGAGCTCGCACTGACGCGTGCAGGCGAACGGGCGGCGTATCTGAAGAGCTACTTCGCCTCTGCGGGCGATCTCGGGGAGCTCGTGGCGCGTCTCTGGGAAGAGCGCCAGCTTTTTGCCGAGCGCGTCAAAGCGCCGCTCGATTCATTCGAGGTCGTGAGCCCTGCGCTCGTGCCCGCGGCGCGCGAATTCCTGAACGCCACGCGACCCGCGTTCGAAACCCTCGAAGTTCACGACGCCGCCACGTTTCTCGGCGCGGCGCTCGCCGAATCCGCGAACGAAGGTTGGCCCGCACATTTATCCGCGCGCACCGTGAGCGAGCTCTTGCCGCGACAATGGTCGGATGGTTTGCGCGTGCGCCCTTTTCGCCTGCCGCGCGCGATCGGCGGCGCGAGTTTTCTCTTGGCACTATCCGAGCTCGGCCGCGCGCTCGCGGACGCGACGAGCGAGCCACGCTCGCCGTTCGTGCTCGCGCGCGACGTCTTCGATCTGCGGCGCAACGAGTTCGCGGCGCTGCTCGCCGCCGCAACAGTGTCGCCCGCGTTCGCGACGCGTCAGCTCGGGCTCGGCGCCGCTCGCGCGCGCGACCAAGTGCGAGTGCTCGCGCACGCTCTCTTGGTCGATGCGCGCGTGGCGGCGTTCCGCGTGCTCTTGCGCGAGCTCTTGCTCCAAGGGCCGAGCAGAGTGCGACGTGAAATCGCCGAGCTCAGCCACGGCTCGCTCGGCTTCGAGTTACCGCACACTGCGGTCGGCGCGTTCGTCCGCGTCAGGCCGCGCGATTCACAACGCTTCGCCGCGTCGCTCCAGGCACAAGCCCAAACCCAAATCCTGATCGACAGCCACGACGAAGATTGGTTCAGAAACCCGCGCGCGATCCGCGAGCTGAGCGCCGAGTTTGCCGAGCCACGGCAGAGCGACGTCAGTGCCGCATCGCTCGAGCTTGGCGTGGCTGCGTTTCGCGCGCGCGTCGAGCCGCTGCTCTGAAGCGAATTCGGCTCAGAAAGAGTCTGTTTCGCTCTGCGTGAGTCCGGCCGCGTCGAGGTGATACGTGAAGCCGAAGACGATTGCCGTCGCTTTGTCGCCGCTCACGATGCGTCGCACGGCGAGCTCCGCCGCGAACGTCGGATCGATGTAGCCGATGCCGCCGCTCAGCGAGTGACTCTTCGCGCCGTCGTCGTAGCGATAGCCCGCGCGCAGCGGAAAGTGATCGCCGAGCAAGAGCTCACCGCCAGCCATCGCGCGTGTCGTCGTGTGTTGGTAGGTGGTGAAATCTTCGGCCACGTCACCTTCGAGACTGAACGTCTCTTTGCCGTAGCCGATGCCGCCCGCGAGGCTCATCGGTTGGAAGCCGTTGTCCGGGTTGCTCAAGTTCGAGCCGACGATCGAAAGCGCGAGCGCCTCCGTCGGCTTGAATGTAGCGCCCGCATCGAACGTGATGTTACGCACGATCTTTTCGCCCGCGATGCCGCTCGAAGCGAGACTCTGGCCGAGCGGGCCTTCGCCGTTTTGACTGAGCATGAGGTAGCGCGCCGCGACGCCCATGTAGAGCTTGTCCGAAAACGGATAAGAGAGCGCAAAGCGAATGTCGGTCCAGCGGCGATCGATGCCGTCCGTGTCTTGCGTGTTGTAGGTCGCGCCGAGACCGCCACCAATGCGCGAGCTCGAACCGACTGAATCGACCGCCGCAGCGCCGTAGCTTTGACGGCCGGATTCAGGCCAAATCTGCGCGAGGGCGCTCAAGTGATAGACGCGCGAGGTGCTCATGTTCGCCGGGTTGTCGAACAAGGCCTCGACCGAGTTACTGAGCGCGCGCGTCGCGCCGTTCGTGGCGGTGATGCGCGGCGTCTCGATCTCCTGATAGTTGTAACCAACTTGCGGAGGCACCGTGCTTTTGTCTGCGCGCGCCGGCCTGCTCAGCGCAACGCACGCAACGCACACGAGCGCAGCGTGCGCGAGTCGCGCTCGTTTCAACGACTCGAAGCGACGACGCTCTCTTCGCACGTGCCTGAAGCAAACGCTCTGCATCTCGTTCTTATTCGGAACGTCGTTACCTCTCGAATGAAGCGCAGGCCAACTTATCCGCGCGCGCTTGCGCGAAATCGTGTACGGCCGTTCGGCCAGCGCGCATCATGCACGTGCGAGGTCAAGTTTTCGACCGTTGCCTCTTGACGCCTCAAACACCGAAAGTTTCGCTACAGCAAAGTGACGCCTCGCGCGCACGAATGGATTCTCTTCTCTGTCTGCGAGGTTACTGATCACGCTCCGATGCGGCTCGCCGCAAATGAAGCGTCGCGCCCCGGAGACGTGTTACGATTCAGCGTCTATTTGGCGGCCTTTCGTATTTTGAAAATCTTGGGATTGAACTTTGAATGAGGTCGGTGCTAGCTGCCCGCCCGTTGTCGCTCGGAGCTCCCGTGTTCCGGATGAGTGTCGAGCGCGGCGGTTCGTTGTCTGTATGGAGAACCCAAGCAGCGCCCGCTCGAACACGTCACAACTTGGTTGGGGCACCGACGAAGGTCGGACGTACCAGGCGGCTCGCGAAGGCTCTCTCTGTCCACAGGCCTGTGGATAAGTTGGGGAATTTTTTCTCGTGATGACTGAAACCCCTCGTATTCATCCCGTGGAAGCGACGACCTCGACCCCTGGGGAGCGTCTGTGGACAGACGCACTCGAACAAACTCGCGGGCGCTCGCCTGCGTCGTTCGAACAATGGTTCTCGAGCGTTCAATATGACGGCTTCGAGCTCGGCTTGCTCAGCCTCACCGCGCGCGACGAGTTCGTGCGCGATTGGGTCAAAGCCCATTTCTTGCCCGACCTCTTGAGCCACCTGGCGCGGCTTTCCGGCGAGCCCAATCCGGCTTCACTGCGTGTGAAGTGGAACATCTCGAACCGGCTCGATCGGCCGGTCTGTCAGCCGCGCCGCCGCAACTCCGAACCGCCGCCCTCAATCGCGCCCACGTCGGGCTCCGCGCGGCGTTCGGAACGCCCTTCGCGTTACTCGAAAGCGCAGCTCACTGCGGCGCTCAATCCGAAGCACACTTTCCCGAACTTCGTCGTCGGTCCGTCGAACGAGCTGGCGCACGCCGCGGCGCTCGCTTCCGCGGGTGGCGGGGGTCCGCGTTACAACCCGCTATTCATCGCGGGCAACACCGGGCTCGGCAAAACCCATTTGATGCATGCCATCGCGCACAAGGTGCTCGATGAACGGCCGGACGCGCGCATCGTCTACGTGTCGGCCGAGCACTTCACGAACGAGTTCATCGAAGCCCTGCAGCACCACAAGATGGACGAGTTCCGCGCGCGCTATCGCACCGAGTGCGACCTCTTGCTCGTGGACGACATTCAATTCTTGGCCGGCCGCGAGCAGACGCAGGAAGAGTTCTTCCACACCTTCAACGCCCTCCACGACGCGGATCGTCCGATCATCGTCACGAGCGACAAGTATCCGCAGCAATTGCAGCGCATGCCGGAGCGTTTGGTTTCGCGTTTCACCTCCGGCCTCGTCGCTGACATTCAAACGCCGCAGCTCGAGACACGCGTCGCGATCGTGCGCAAAAAGGCCGAACTTGAGGGCATCGAGCTCTCGGACGAGGTCGCGGTGATGCTCGCTCAAACCGTGCAGAGCAACGTGCGCGAGCTCGAAGGCGCGCTGATTCGCCTGGCCGCGAAGTCGTCGCTCACCGGCCGTCACATCGACGAAGAGTTCACGCTCGGCGAGCTTGCGATGGTCACGCCGCGACGTCCCGAGCTGATGAGCGTCGAGGATATCCAGCGCGCGGTATGCAATCACTTCCGGCTGTCGAACTCGGATTTGCTGAGCAAGGATCGCCACAAGAGCGTGGCGTTCGCGCGCCAAGTCGCGATGTATCTCTGCCGGCAGCGTTTGAAGTGCAGCTTCCCGGAGCTCGGCCGTGCCTTCGGCAACCGCGATCACACGACCGTGATGAGCGCCGTTCGCCGCGTCGAGGCACTTCGTCAGCGCGATCCGCAAGTGAACGCGCACCTCGAAGCGATCGAGCAACGCCTCGCGTCTTCCGAAGATTGATTGGCTGGCGAGCGCGACGGTGCACGCGCTCGGCTCGACGAATTCGGAACGGTTAGAGCGAACCCGTCTTCGCGCTGGCACCCGCGGCGGGCTTTGGCCCTTCAGCGGCAGGCAAGGGCGCGGTCGCGACGGCAGGCAGCGGCACCGGCTCGAGCACGCGCGTTTCTGGGAGCGATCCCAGGGTCATGCCGATGCGCACCGCCACCGCGTCGATCACTTCGCCGGCACCGACGCCGAGGGGGGCCCCATAAGCAAATTCGGCTCGCGAACGCGAAGCGACTTGTTCTCCGGCGAGCAGCTTGCCGTCGCGTTCGAGCCGCCAGTTGCCGCGCGCGCCGGCGGACCAACCCGGATTCGTCGCATCTGGCGCGAGCGCTTCGACCCCGAGCGTGACGCGCAGCACGTAGTCGCCCGGACTCGGCTCACCATGGTCGAGCTCGACTCCCGGAAAGCTCGTCCAAAGCGCTCGACTGAGCGCGTCAGCGAGCTCGTGGCGCAAGCCATCGAAGCAAATCGGGCGCAGATTTTCAGGCGAAATGCAGGTGTTTTGGTTCACGCCGTCCTCGAGCTCCACCCACAGCCGACTCGAATGCAGCACGGGCGACGGCAACGGCGGCAGCTCCGCGGAACGCACGAGCGCGCGGTGTTCGAGGCTACAGCCCACGAAAGAAACCAAGACCGCGCAAAAAAAACCGCACGAAATTCGCCAATTCATTGTGATGGAACGATATCGGAGCGGCACCCCCGAACGCCAAGTTTCAGGCGATGTCGCAGACCTGGCACGACCGAGCCGCACGCCCGAAACCTGACAAAACTAAAATGGTTAGATATCATTCAGAGAAACAAATAAGAGGAAGGGCCACCGGATGGCTTCGCTACGTTACGTCCACCAAATCATGAATGACCGCCGCCCCATCGTGCTCGCGGATGGTCGCACCGCCAAGATCATGCGCGTCGACACTTGGTTTCCCGAGAACGACACCAAGGTCACCGTTTGGACCCCGAACGGCAATGGCCCCGGCATCGCGAAGGTCGAGCGCGTGCAGCTGAAAGACGTCGTCGGCGTGGCCGACAAAGTCGGTTAGTCGCTCGCTGCGATGGATGGTCGTGCTCAGCCGCCGCCGGCTTCGGGCGTCGCGTACATGGCTTCGGCGATTTCGAAGGTCGCGTTCTCGAGTCGCGAATAGGCGTCCCGCACGACATCGAGATTGGCGCCAGTCTCGAGCATCTTCTTGAGCACTTGCACTTCTTGGCGCACGGCTTCGAGCCGTTCGGGCTCGAGCAGATCCGCGTAGCCTTCGAGCGCTTGTTCGGTCGTGTAGATCAAGGTCTCGGCTTGGTTGCGCATCTCGGCGAGATCCCGGCGCAGCTGATCCGTTTCTTTGAATTTCTCGCCTTCGTTGACCAGCGTGTCGACTTCGCTTTGGCTGAGCCCGCTCGTCGGCG
>DASYCL010000644.1:0-8870 GCA_036500245.1 Polyangiaceae bacterium
GCTGTCGGCGATGATTTGCGAAAGTTCGCGCGTGTTGACGCCGCGCTCGCTGAGCGCCGCGGCCGCGTGCGCCAAGCGAAACCGCGTGACAATCAAGGAAGACAGCCCGTCCATCGCGGCGTCGAGCCGGGTCACGTCCACGCGCACGATGCCGCGCCGGGCGTGGCTATCGAAGCCTTCTTCTTCGCGCGCGGGCGCGCTCAGCTCGAGCGCGGGTTCGGTCGCTTCGAGCCCGGTCGACTCGGGTTCGGCGAGCTCGCGCGTCAAACTTCCGAATGCATCGAGCCGGAGCCCGCTCGCGCGCGCGAGATCTTCGTTCGTGCGCCGGGTGTGCAAGAGCACGACGAACGCCAAGCCGCCCGGCGCGTTCGCGCTCACCGGTACGGCGCGCGGTAAGACGCGCACGATCTCGGCCACCGTACCGAGTCGCTCGCGCAGCGAATTGATGCTGAGCCCTTCTGCCGCGCGTTCGGGAGACGGGTAGAAATCGGCGCGTACGGCGCGTTCGCCCCCAGCAATGGCGCGCGTCAGCTGATCGCGCTCGAACGGCGCGAGCTTCTCCAAGAGCGCGGCTTCGAGCTCGAGCAGAGGCGTTGCGGGGACGACCGGCGCTGGCGAAAGCCCGAGCGAATCGAGCCGAGCCATCAGCTCTTCCGAGGGCGCGCTCACCGCGTCACCGCGACCGAGTGCGACGATGCGCTGTTCGATCGCGCGCACACCGTGGAGCAGCGCGTCGATCGCTTTCATGGGTAGCGCAGTCGACGACCGATCGGCTTCGCGCAAAAAAGTTTCCATACGATGCGCGATCGTGACGATCGGTTCGACGCCGACCATCGCGGAAAGTCCTTTGATCGTGTGCAGCGAGCGAAAGGTTTCGCGTACTGCCCGCGGATTGGTCTCACCGTTCTGTTGCGCGCTCTCGATCGCCAAAAGCTGGCTGCTCGCGGCCGCGAGGTGCTCTTCGGCCTCGACCAGATATGCGGCGATGAAATCCCTGAGCTCGGGCGCGGTCACGCGACGGACTCCGCGCCCTCGACCAGGATTGCGCGGACTTCGGCGATGATCGCATCGGGAGTGAATGGCTTGGCCAGAAAGCTGGTAGCGCCCGCTTGCATCACGCGCTCGCGGGACTGATCGTCGCCGCGCGTCGTGACGATCAGCACGGGCAATTTCTGCAGCGTATCCTGGCCGCGCACGAACTCGAGCACTTCCACCCCGCCGATGTCGGGCATGTTGAGGTCGAGCACCAACAGATCGAACGGCGAGAGTGAAAGCCGTTCGATCGCTTCGAGCCCGCTCGAAGCATGAACGAAACTCGTACCGGGAATCGCTCGCAGGCAGGCAACGATCATGTCGCGCATGACCTTGCTGTCGTCCACCACCAAAATTGCAGCCATCCGCGCTCGCCTCGCGTGAGGCTAAATTGCGGTGCAAGGAGCGTCAAGCTCGCAGTGTCGCGACGATGAATCGATTGGGCAGCATCGCTGTGCGCGAAGCAACGCGCATCGACGACGACGGTGAGGGTGAGGCCGAATGTCACGGCAGCGAAGTATCGAGTGACGACGACAGCAAACCGTTTGCCGACGATGGCTTTGGGCCTATGTTACCGGCGCTGGGCGCGAGGAGCGTACAGCGGCGCCTCATGAGCAGCACCGAAAGCCCGCCGTCTTCCGCTGGATTCAATGGCCCAGCCCTAGTTTGGGTGGTGGACGACAGTCAGCTCGAACGCGAGATGGCGCGAAGGATGCTCGGCGAGCACCACGAGGTCGAAGTCTTCACGGACGGCCACTCCATGCTCGAACGCGTGGCGACCGGTTCGCGTCCAGATGTGCTCGTGCTCGATTGGCACATGCCGGAGATGTCCGGGCTCGAGATTTGCCGTTTCCTCAGGCAAACGCACGATGAAGCGAGCCTGCCGATTTTGGTTTTGACCGCGACGGGCGGTCAAGACGAACTCCTCGCCGGCCTCGCTGCTGGCGCCAATGATTTCGTGACCAAGCTGTTCGATCCGGCGGAGTTGCGCTTGCGCGTGGCCACGCTGGTGCGCCTTCGCCGCATCGAACAAGCGTCGCGTCGCGCGCGTGAAGCCGCAGACGAGGCCAATCGCTCGAAAGACGTATTCCTGGCAATGGTTTCGCACGAGCTCCGCACGCCGCTCAATTCGATTTTGGGTTGGGCGCGCTTGCTCGGCGAGGGCAACGTGGATGAAGCGACGCTACGTCGCGGCATTCAGACGATTCAGCGCAACGCGCAGATCCAAGTCCAGCTGATCGAAGACATCCTCGATACGACGCGCGTGGTCTCCGGAAAGCTGCACCTCGAAATCGTATCCACGGATTTTGCGCAGATCGTCCGCTCGGCGTTCGACTCGGCCAGGCCGGCCGCAGACGCGCGCCAACTGAAACTCGAACTGGACGTCGCTGCGGGGCGCTACCGCATGCGGGGCGACATCGATCGGCTACAGCAAGCGGTCGCGAATCTGCTGGCGAACGCCGTCAAGTTCACGCCGCCCGGCGGCGAGATTCGCGTTTCCTTGAGGCACACCCCACAGCTACTCGAATTCTCGGTGACCGACACGGGCAAGGGCATCGCGCCGCAGTTCCTGCCGCACGTGTTCGAGCGTTTCCGTCAAGAGGACGACGCGGTCACGCGCCGTCACTCGGGGCTCGGACTCGGGCTCGCGCTCGTGCGTCACATCGTCGCCGCACACGAAGGTGGTGTGCGCGCCGAGAGCCAAGGCGAGGGCAAAGGCGCAACATTCACAATCTGGTTGCCGCGCAACGAGGCGCCGCGTTCGGCCACGGGCGACAGCGATCGTCCGAGTCCATCGCCGTCGTCGGTCGAGTCGCACGCTCTGCCAGTCGGCAAGCTCATCGGGCTACGCATCCTCGTCGTGGAGGACGACGAAGACGCGCGCGATCTGCTCGTCACCGTGCTCAGCCACCAAGGCGCTCAGGTCACGCAAGCGGGCACTTGCGCCGAAGCCCTGGCGCGTTTCGAAGTTGCCGCGCCGGAGGTGCTCTTGAGCGACATCGGCCTTCCGATCGAAGACGGCTATCACTTGATCCGGGCGCTGCGCGCGCGCGGACACACCGCTGCGGAGTTGCCCGCGATCGCGCTCACCGCTTACGCGCGCCGAGAAGATCAGCGCCTCGCGCTCGAAGCAGGCTTTCAAGCCCACGTCGCCAAGCCCGTCGAACCCGCGGAGCTCGTCGCGGCGGTCGCGGAAGTCGCGGAAGTCGCGCTGCGTGCTCGGCGCAATCGTTAGAAACCAAGCGATTGGGTTTGCGCTGCCGGACGATGGCAGCGAGCGACTGCGCGAATCGGAGCGGCACTACGAGTGAACGTTCGGGCTCAAAATAAGAGCGTCTCACCTTCGGATACAGGAGCAGCTTCGAATACTGCGGATTCCGGTAACTCGAAGCCTTCGTCGAACTCACAGTCCATCCACACGCAAACCACGCCGCCGCCGGCAATGAATAGCTCTGCAATCAGGCGCTGTTGCAAAATCGGCGACAAGTGCTCGCCCTGGAGCGCGATCGGCGTGGACGCGAAAATCTCGACACCGCGACTCAGCATTTGATTCTTCACGCGCCCGAGCAACTGGTTGGCAAGTTCGCAAATCCAATCGCGGTGCGAGCGTGACGCCGCCGGGTTCGTCAACTCGAGAGGTTCGCGCGTGGTGGCGAGCACGAGCGCGCCGCGCAGTTGGCGCGAGGTGAAGCCGATGATCCCGCACAGCAGAAATTGCTCGGCGGCCAGCGATTTTCCCGGCGCTCCCGAGCTGATTTCGAGTTTGTAGTCAGCAAACAATTTGAGGCAGTTCTCGGTTACGACTCGGTCCAAGTTCTGCTTGTTTATCGCACTCATCGATCCCTCGAACTTCCTAGGTCGGCGTCACGTCGCGGTGATTTTGCGCATTGCGGCGAGCAACAAATCGGGCTTGAAAGGCTTGACGATCCAGCCCTTGGCTCCGGCCGCCTTGGCGCGTTGCACGAGCTCGTGCTGCCCCTCGGTCGTCAGCATCACGATCGGAAGGGCCGTGTGCCTCGGATCGCGCTTCACGGCTTCGAGCATTTCGATGCCGTTCATGCGCGGCATATTTACGTCGCAAAGCACCGCCGCGAGATGCGTCAAACGGCCAATGGTCTCGGCGCCTTCGGTGCCATCGCTCGCTTCGACGACGTCAAAGCCGCCGCTACCAAGCGCCGCCCGCACTTGCTGCCGGACGGTCACTGAGTCGTCGACTATGAGGACTGTTTTCGTCATACACTTACCTGCTCGGAGCCGTCATTCCACGCGCCCTGAACACTCGATCGAACGGCAATTGAGGCCTATTCTTAAGCACCCAGCGCGAGGCCGTGCCTGTTGCAGAATGCCTCAGGGCGGGCAGCGCATGCTTTGAGCCCGCGGGCATCTTCATTTCCACACGATCAAGGCCGTTCATTCGGGTGCGCGGCGAACCGATCGAACGCCGCTCGCCCAGGCCTCGCAAGGGAGCCGATGCAACACGCCATGCACCATCGAGTCATCCTCGTCGACGTGAACGAACGCTCCCGAGAAATCGTTGCGCGCCGGCTTGGCGCGCAAGGCTACGCCGTCGAGGCGTTCGGCGATCCCGCGCTCGGCGCGGACTTGGCACTCGCTTCGCCACCGATCGCGGTCGTGGCCGATTTGTGGATGCCGAGCATTTCTGGCGTGCAGCTGTGCCGGCTCTTGCGCGCCGAACCGGCGACCGCGAACGTACCCGTGATCTTGCGCGGGCAGAGCGACGACCCGCGCAGTCGCTTTTGGGCCGAACGCGCCGGAGCCTCGGCCTATGTAATCAAAGGACGCATCCGCGATCTGGTGCGACCGCTAGCTGACGCTGCAAAAGCCGCGGAACACTCGGACGAGTTTTTCATGCAGCTGAGCGGCGGGACGCCGGACATTCGCGAACGCATCGCCCGGCACTTGGATCAAGCTCTATTCGACTCGGTGATTGCAGCGGAAGTGCGCGCACTCGGCAGCTCGGGCTCATTCGAGCGCTTGTTCGATTTGTTCTCGCAATTCTTAGCCCAGGTCGTGGGTTACCGTTGGATGGCGGTCGTCACCGACGAAGGGCAATTCGGCGTGCATCATCACCCGCATCACGCGGAGGCAGCGGAAGCGCAGGCGCGAAGCGTGCTTCATGCAGGCAATCTGAATGTGCTGCGCGTCGAAGACGAAGACGCGCACGGCGGCGCGCCGGCGGGCGACCCCATCGTGTGTGCAATTCCATTCGGCCAGAAGCAACTTGGCCGGCTCGCGGTCGGCCTGGGTGACAACGCAGAAGCCGAAAGCACCGGCATCATTGCGTTGGTGGCACGCGAGCTCGGTGGCCCCTTGCGTATGGCCGCATTGATCGACGAATCGCAACGGCTCGCGACCACAGACCCGCTAACCGGGCTCGCGAATCGACGCGCGCTGCTCAAGGCGCTCCAGATCGAACTCGCGCTCGCTCAGCGCCACGCCTTGCCGCTCACTTTTTGCCTGATGGACGTCGACCACTTCAAGAATGTGAACGACGTTCATGGCCACGCCGCTGGCGATCAGGTGCTGGCCGCGATTGGCGATCTGTTGCGACGCAGCCTGAGGGTTCCCGACGTGCCCGCGCGCTGGGGCGGAGAAGAATTCGTGGTCGTGCTCAAACAAACCGATCAGGGCGGCGCGCTGATTGCCGCAGAGCGAATCCGTAAGGCGGCCGCAGCGCTAGAAATCGTGGTCAACGGCGAGAAGATCCCGGTCACGGTCTCTATTGGGGTCTCCGAGTTCTGCCCAGGCGACACGGCGGAGACTTTGATCGATCGCGCTGATCGCGCGATGTACCGCGCCAAATCCGGCGGTCGCAACCGGGTTGAAGTCGGCACCGACGGCGCGCCCGAAAGTCGGGCTGCGTTGGCCGCGGTTTGATGCGCTGATCGACGCATTTGCTGCCGGCGTTGGACGGTGACAAATTTGCCACGTTTCGCGATGACCGATTCCTGTGTTGATGTCGTTGCATAGATGTCTTCGCGAGCGACCGCTTTAGGTCGGCGTGCTAGCGTGCCAGTCCGCGCGTGACATTGGCGACGCGCTTGTCGTGAATCAAGCGGCGAGGAATCGCGCGCTTTTTCAAGGATCTTTCCAAATGAATACCTCATTTGAAACGGAAGCAGATACTGAGCTGCGCGAACCATGGGGCGGCCTTCTGGCCAGTGCCGGGCCGCGCGACCACATCGTTCAACTGTATCAAGATCAGCAGTTTCTGAACCGCGCGGTTTGCCGATTCGCGGCTTCCGCAATTGCGAACGGTGAAGGAGTGATTCTCGTCCCGACGATGGCGCACTGGGAGGTGTTCCGTCCTCGGCTCGAGGCCGAAGGCGTGGACATTCCCGCCGCTCAAGAGTGCGGGCAGCTCACGGTCGTGGATGCCGACGAGCTCCTTCCGCAGTTCATGCGCGACACCATGCCGGACGCGCCGGTATTTCTCGGTCTCGCCGAGCAAGCGATCTCGCAGGTGCGTAACGAGGGGCGCTACCCGAGGGTCCGCTGGTGGGGCGAAATGGTGAACGTGCTCTGGGAGCGAGGAGATGTCGCGGCCAGTATGGACCTCGAGGATCAATTCGATCGGCTCGCGCGCGAGCAGCAGATCGCGATCTTTTGCTCCTTCGTGATGGACAATTTCAACGGCGAAGTGCACTCGCGCATGTTGCCACGGCTCGGGCAGAACCACTCTCATCTCATCCCGGTGGAAGACTACGCGCGCCTCGAGCGAGCGGTGGGTGATGCTCTGCGCGAGACGGTTGGCGCGGACGAGGCGCGCGTTCTCGAAGAGCAGCTCCTCTCACAGCTAGCCTCGCCGTTCCAAATGCCGCGGTCTCAAGCGCTCCTCTTAGCCTTGCGTGACACCCTCCCGATCGTCGCGGACGCGGTGCTGACGCGAAGCCGCAAACTCTATCGAGCCGCGGGGGAGTGAGCGCGGTGACCGTGCGATCATTGGCCGGTCATGTCCCAAGCAACGATGAGTGCGACGCCGAGCGCGCGTCCACGGTCGCGGCCAATGGCAGCGCCGAGCATCCGGGTATTCTCGATGCAGTCGACGTCCCCATCATCGTGGTGGGTCTCGACTGCAAGCTGATCCGCTTCAACTGCGCGGCGGCTGAGACGCTCGAGTTGACGCCGTCCGATCTTCGTCAGCGTCCTTGCGACATTGGAGCACTTGCTGGCACGGAGGGCCTCGAGAAGCTGTGCTTACAAGTGATCGATGATGCCTCGCCACGCCGACGGGAAATCCAGTACGGCGACCGCCGCTTCGTCCTCCGTGCAGCGCCCTACGTGGGAACCAGCGGACAGATCGAAGGGGCGGTGCTCGCGTTCACGAACGTGACCGCGTTCCGGGCGAGTATCGAGCAAGCGATTTACGAGCGGGAATACACGAAGACGATCCTCAACACGGTGATTGATCCACTCGTTGTCTTGGACTCAAAGCTGCACGTGCAGACTGCAAACCGCGCGTTCTATTCAATGTTCGGGGCCTCGCGTGATAAGACGCAAGGCGTTCCGCTCCGCGATTTGGGGGAGGCAGACTGGAAAGCGTCTGCGCTGTGGGAATCACTCGCGGAAATGCTGGCTGGAGATGGTGACTTCCGCCCGTTCGAGATCGAGCGCGAGTTCCCGGCAAGCGGACCGCGTAGCGTTCTGATCGACGCACGACGGGTACCGCGCGACGGCGAAGCCACCATTCTTCTCACGCTCCACGACATCACCGATCGCAAGAATGCGGAAAAAGATCTGCGCCGCGGGCAGGAGGAGCTGCTCGACTTCGTGGAGAACGCCAGTGTCGGCATGCACTGGGTCGGGCCGGACGGAATCATCCAATGGGCCAATCGCACGGAGCTCGAATTGCTCGGGTATACACGTGATGAGTATATTGGCCGGCACTTCGCGCAATTTCATGCCGACGAGTCGCTGGGCGTTGATCTCCTACGGAGGCTCACCAACGGCGAAGAGGTGCACGACTGTGGGGCCCAACTGCGCTGCAAGGATGGGTCGATCCGCGACGTACTCATCAACTCGAACGTGCTGTGGGAAGGCGACAAGTTCATCCACACGCGCTGCTTCACGCGCGATGTCACTCAGGGCAAACGTGCCGAGGAAGCTTTGCGGGAAAGCGAGCGGCGTTTTCGCGAGATGATCGACGCACTTCCTGTGGCGGTCTACACGACCGACGCGGACGGCCGCCTTTCGCACTTCAATCCTGCGTGCATCGAATTGGCAGGGCGGGTCCCGGAAGTCGGGAAGGACTCCTGGTGCGTGACCTGGAAGCTTTACCGAGCGGACGGCACGGCGATGCAACCCGACGAATGTCCGATGGCGGTCGCGCTCAAAAAAGGCGAGATCGTCCGCGGTGAAGAGGCCATCGCCGAGCGGCCCGACGGCACGCGTGTCTGGTTCCTGCCGTATCCGACGCCACTCCGCGACGCGGAGGGGCGCGTCGTCGGCGGCATCAACATGTTGGTGGATGTGACGGAGCGCAAGCGCGCAGAGCAAGCGCTCATGGACGCCGACAAGCGCAAAGACGAATTCTTGGCCACGCTGGCTCACGAATTGCGCAACCCACTGGCTCCGATTCGAAACTCGCTACACATCCTGCGGGCAGTCAATTCGTCCACCCCGTCTGCGACCCGCGTGCACGACATGATGGAACGACAAGTGGCGCACATGGTCCGCTTGGTGGATGACTTGCTCGAGCTATCTCGGATCAGCCGCGGCCAAATCGAACTCAAGAAGGCGACCGTGGGCCTTGCGACCATCATCGAGCATGCCGTCGAGGCGAGCATGCCGTTCATCGAGAAACATGGTCATCAGCT
>DASYCL010000645.1:0-8243 GCA_036500245.1 Polyangiaceae bacterium
GCGACCGAAGCTGTGCGTGAGGCGCGCGCCGGTCTCTTCTTCGAGAAGATCCCAGATCATCTCGCGCGCCTTGATCATCCACAAAAACGGGGTGAAGGCTCCGAGCTCCATGGCCATGGCGCCGTCACAGGTCAGGTGATCCGACATGCGAGCGAGCTCGCCCAGGATCATCCGGTACCACTGACAGCGCTCGGGCACTGTGACGCCGAGCATCTTCTCGCAGGCCAGCGCGAAGCCCACGTTGTTCAACATCGGCGAGACGTAGTTACAGCGATCCACGTACGGGAACACCTGGGTCCAGGTGCCGCGCTCGCACATTTTCTCGAAGCCGCGGTGCAGGTAGCCGACCTGTACGTCCACGTGCTCGATGATTTCGCCGCTGAGCTCCATCACGCAGCGCACGGTGCCGTGCATCGCGGGATGCGCCGGACCGACGTTGAGCAACATCGGATCGGTCGGCATCTCGAGCTCGGCTTCGTCTAATTCTTGATCGAGGGGCTCCATCAGTTTACCTGCGAGTCGTCGGTGTCGTGGCGGCGGTCGGTGTGCGTTTGACGACCGAAGGCCATGCCCTCGTCGACGCTGAACGGCGCGACTTTTTCGATGTTCGGCACATCGCGGTAGGCGATGAGCGGTTGGATTTTGTCGGCTGGGTAGTCCTTGCGGAGCGCGTACCCTTCGAACTCCGGGTAGAGCAGGATGCGACGAAGATCCGGGTGGCCTTTGAAGATCACGCCGAACATGTCGAACGCTTCGCGCTCGAGCCAATTCGCGCTCGCCCACAAGTCGGTGAGCGTGTCGACTTCGGCGTCGTCCCCTTCGCTGTCGCCGGTGCGCGTCTTCAGGCGCAAACGGTGACCGCGCGTGAGCGAGTAGAAGTGCGCCACGACCTCGAAGCGCGGCTCGCGATCCGGGAAATCGACGGCCGTCAGATCCGTCAACATGTCCATCGCGGCTTGCGGCGATTCCTTGAGGAAGCGCGAGACTTCTTTCCACGCCGTGGCTTCGACCACCACCGTTTCATCGCCGTACAGCGAGTGCGTTTCGAGAACCGCCGCGGCGAAGTTTTTCTTGATCAGTTCGACCAGCGCTTTTGACATCGAAAACCCCTAAAAAATCAGGCGATCGACGTGCGCGATTTGCGCAGCTGCACGAGACCTAGGTTCTGCTCGACCACGGGATCTTGGCGCGGCTTCACGATCGCGGGCATGCGATTGCCGGTTTGAATTTTGTCTTGCAGGAGCATCAAGCCGTCCAGCACCGCTTCCGGACGCGGCGGACAGCCCGGCACGTACACGTCGCAGGGAATGACTTTGTCGACGCCCGCGACGCAGGCGTAGTTGTCGTAAAAGCCGCCGCAAGAGGCGCAGGTGCCGAACGCGAGCACCCACTTCGGCTCCGCCATCTGCTCGTAGATGCGCTTCAAAATCGGCGCTTGGCGCTGGGTGATCGTGCCGACGACCCAGAGCAAATCCGACTGGCGCGGCGAGAAGCGCGGCGCTTCCGAGCCGAAGCGCGAAAAGTCGTAACGCGGGCTCGAGACGGCCATGAACTCCATGCCGCAGCACGCCGTCACGAACGGGTACATGAACAGCGAGTATTTCTGGGCCCAGGCCAAAACGGCTTCGAGGCGCGTGGTCGCGAATTGCGCGCCGCCGGCGCCGCCCGGCTCGACGATGTGCGTCGAGGTTTGCTTCAGTTCTCCCATTCGAGAGCTCCCTTTTTCCAGCAGTAGGCGAGCGCGACGATCAGCGCGACGATGAAGCTGAACATCGTCGCGAAGCCGTTCCAGCCGAGCCCTTTGAACAGGGTCGCCCACGGGTACATGAACACGACCTCGATATCGAACACGACGAAGAGGATCGCGGTGAGATAGAATTTGACGCTCAGCTTCGTGTTTTTCGCGCCTTCGGTGTCGTTGCCGCACTCGAAGGGACTGAGCTTTTCGGGGTTGGGATTTTTCGGACCGATGAACTGGCCGCCCAAGAACATCACGGACGAAATGACCGCGACGATGACGAACATCACGAACATCGGCAGGTAGGTTTCGAGCATTCGGCGAACTCGGTTCTGCTTTTAGCTGCGGCAGCACTGGCGAGTGCTGGGACATCGCGCGAACGGCCCGCGTTCGAGCGCGCTCGGCGGCCGCTGAAACGGCGGCTCTACGCGCTTAACCGCTGGAAATTACGCTACGTCTGGGCGCTATGTAGTGCTTGCGCGCGCGACCTGTCAATGCGACTGAAAATGCGCCGCGCGAAGCCCTGCCCGCGCCCTGAATCCGTTCGAGTCAGGCGGGCGGAGGTGTCGAACCTTCCACGGCATTTCGCCAGGATCGGAAGGGCGGCCCGAGGGCCGTTTCAATTTGTTCGACCAGTGGGGCGAGCGCCTGCGGCACGGCGCCCGCCGCTTTGGCCTCGACCACCGCCGAAAAAGCCGCCGTATAGCGCGCGCGCGCGATCAGCGCCTGAGCCAGCATCGGCCAAACGCGGTCGCCGGGGGCGCCGAGGTTGGCGGCGCGCCGGAGCGGGCCGATCGCTTCGCCGGGTCGCGCGTCGCTGAGGATGGCTTCACCGAGCCGGAAGTAGATGTCGGAGGCGGCACTGCCGTCGCCCGCGTACTGAACACCGAGCCGGAGCACTTCCTCACCCTTGCCCATTTCTCCGAGGGCGATGCAGGCGCTGCCCAGGAGCCCGAGCGCGCGGGCGATCAGCGCGCGCGTGTCGGGATTCAGCATTTGGCCGTCCGGCGTGCGCAAGAAGATCGCGAGCGGAGCGGGCCAGGCGCCGAGTAGCTCGAGGATGCGCACTTGGTCGCCGCGCGCGGCCGCAGCTTCGGCATCGGCCACGCGGCTCAGCTCGATCGCGCCCCGCGCGGCCGGGCGCGCCAGACGATCGAGTTCTTCGCGGACGTGCGTGCGGAGCCGCGCGCGAAACGCGCCGACCGGATACGTCTCTTCAATGCCATCGTGCAGCAAGCGCACGTGCGAGCCGTCGCGATCGACGGTCAGCTCGCGCAGCGTGTAGCCGTAAAGCGGGGCGAGCAGCAGGTAGCGCACGCCAATGTGCAGCTGCACGGCTTCCAAATCGGTCGCGCGACGCGGCGCGGGTCCGAGCGGCTCTTCAGTGACGAGAGCGGCGACCAAGCGCCGCCGAAAGTCTCCGAGTGTGAGCCGCTGCGTGTCGCTTTCGGTGATTTCGGCGTCTTCGGGGCCGACCACGAAATCAACCAGCGTGTTGTCGGGCGTGCGGCGATCGACGGTCAGCGACGTGATGCGCGCGCCGGTGATCATCGCGAAGCCGAAGAAGCGCGGCCCGATGATGTCACATAGAGCTTGAAAGCTGCCGATGCCCTCACCAATCCGCTCGAACCAACCGTCGGTGCGAATGGACTCGAGCGAGACAATCAGGGGATCCGCCATGAAATCCGAATTTTTATTTTCTCACGGATCCCGCGCCCGGAACAAGACAAACTCCAAGGCCAGTAGCCGAGGCGCATGTCCCACCCAAGAAAGAGCAGCAGCGCTGACCAAGCCACTGGCACCGGCAGCCGCGCCGGCACGAGCGCCCGGGCAATTGGCCGGGATCTGCTTCGTTGGTACGCGCGACACAAACGTGATCTTCCGTGGCGAAAGTCGCTCGACCCGTACGCAGTATGGGTGAGTGAAATGATGCTGCAACAAACACAAGTCGCCACGGTCATCCCCTATTTCGAGCGTTGGATGGCGCGCTTCCCGGACGTTGTGAGCCTCGCGCGCGCCACCGAGGGCGACGTGCTGCACGCCTGGCAGGGGCTCGGCTACTACTCGCGCGCGCGCAATTTGCGGCGCGCCGCCCTCGAGATGGTCGAGCGGCATGCGGGACGCGTGCCGGAACATGTCGCGGAATTGCGCGCGCTGCCGGGCATCGGACCGTACTCGGCCGGCGCGATCGCGAGCATCGCGTACGGGCACGCCGAACCACTCGTCGACGGCAATGTCGTACGCGTGCTCGCGCGGTTGTTCGCTTTGCGCGGCGATCCGAATCGCAGCGCGCTCAAGGCGGAGATCTGGCAGCGCGCGCGGTCGCTCGTGCCGCGCGATCGACCGGGCGACTTCAACCAAGCCTTGATGGAGCTCGGCGCGACCGTGTGCACGCCGCGCAGCACGCGCTGCGACGTGTGTCCGCTCGCCGTGCACTGCGCCGCGCAAAAGCAAGGCTTGGTCGAGCTTCTACCGGAGCTTCCCGCGCGCGAAAAACCGACGCAAGTGCACATGGTCGCCGCAGTGGTCGAGCGCAGCGGTCGCGTGCTCGTGACCAAACTGAAGGACGATGCGCCGCGCTGGGCCGGCATGTGGCTATTTCCGCACGCGCAGGTCGAACGCGGCGAAACACCGGAAGTCGCGCTGAAGCGTGCGCTCGACGCGAGCGTCGGGCTGCGCGCGGAAGCGACCGGCATCGTTTGCGTCGTGCGCCACACCGTGACGCGCTTTCGCATCACGCTCGATGCCTATCGCGCTCGCAGCGCGAGCGGCAGCGCGGAAGCCCGCAGCGTCGCCGAAGTGTCGTGGAAGCGGCCGCGCGAGCTCGACGCGATCGCGATGCCGAAGGCGCACCGCGCGATCGCCGAGCGCCTCTGCGAAGCCGAAACTTAGTCGCGCACGGCACGCCACTCGTCAGCCGCAGAAGCCGTCGGGCGCGCAGAATTTGTCATTCGAACAGCGATCGTCTCCACTGCAATCGCCGTCGGAGTCGCACGTCGTGCCGCACACGCACAGGCTCGTGCCCGAGCAGCAAAAGCAGGTCTTCGCGCCCGTGCAGGTTTGACCCGACGTGCCGCAGGCGCTGCCTCCGCCCGAACTCGCGCCGGCACCGCCGCTCATTCCGCCGGTGCCGCCCTTGCCGGCGCTACCGCCGTTGCCTGCACTCGTGCCAGCGTTGCCGCCCGCGCCGGCCTTGCCTGCGCTGCCACCATTCGATGTCGTTCCGCCAGCGCCGGCCTTGCCTGCGCTGCCAGCGTTCGAACTCGAACCGCTCGTGCCGTTGCCGCCATTCGACGATCCGCCCGCCCCACTGCTGCCGCTGCTCGAGATCGAGCCGCCGGCACCGCCTTTGCCAGAGCTTCCCGCGTTCGCACTGCCCGCGCTGCCGCTCGCGGAGAAACTGCCGGCGCTGGCGTTGCTGCCCGCAGTACTGGTCGCGCCCGAGTTGCCGGCAGTGCTCACCGTGCCGCCACTCGAAGAGCCGGCCCCGGACATCTCGTCCGACGCAGTGCCACCCTCTTGCGTCGCGCAGCTCGCAGCGACCAAGACCCAACACGTGAGAGCGAAGTATCCGGATCGCGCCATGGCTACCTTTCACGGCCACTCGAAAGCACGCAGCTCGCCGATCCAATCAAGCTAACGCTCGAGCGGCGCGCTGCACAAATCCGAGTTTGCGCCGCGCCGACTCGCTATGACGATTCGACACAAGCTCGATTCACAACATCGCTCAGCGCGTCGGCTCGTCGCTGGATATCTATGTAGCTTCGCAATACCTACAAAATCAAAACGCCGAGCTTTCGCCCGGCGTTCGCGGCATTTTCGAGGCGCCGGGTGGCTCAGATTTTCATCGGTTCGGGCTTGTCGCGCTTCACGTCGAGCGCGGCGATCGCGGCAGCGACTTCTTTGCCGCTCAATTTGCCTTCGAGACGCAAGCCGTCGAGCGCGCCGAGCACGACGCTCTCCGCGTCGACTTCGAAGTGACGGCGCAGCGCCTCGCGCGTGTCGCTCATGCCGAAGCCGTCGGTGCCGAGCGGCACGAAGCGACCCGGGATGAAGCGCGCAACCGCGTCCGCCGTGGCCTTGATGTAATCTGAAGCGGCGACGAACGGGCCATCCACGCCTTTCAACGCTTGCGTGATGTACGGCACTTGTTGCTCGGCTTCCGGGTTCAAGCGATTGAACCGCTCGCACGACATCGCGTCGTTGCGGAGCTGCTGGTAGCTCGTGACGCCCCAGACATCCGCCGAGACATCGAACTTCTCGGCCAAGAGTTGCTGCGCGCGCAGCACCTGCAGCATGATCGAGCCGCTGCCGAAGAGCTGTACGTGGTTCTTCAAGCGCTTCTCGGCGTTTTTGAATTTGTAGATGCCGCGAAGCACGCCGTCCCGCGCGCCTTCGGGCATCGCGGGCATTGCGTAGTCTTCGTTTTGGAGCGTGATGTAGTAGTAGATATTCTCGTTCTTCGCGTACATACGATCGAGGCCGTCCTCGATGATCGCCGCGAGCTCGAAGGCGTAGGAGACATCGTACGCGCGCACGTTCGGCACGGTCATCGCGATCGCGTGGCTGTGGCCGTCTTCGTGCTGCAAACCTTCGCCGTTCAGCGTGGTGCGGCCCGCGGTGGCGCCGAGCACGAAGCCGCGCGCCATCGAGTCGCCCGCGGCCCACAATTGGTCGCCGGTGCGCTGGAAGCCGAACATCGAGTAGAAAATGTAAAACGGGATCATCGGCTGGCCGAGCACCGAATACGACGTCGCCGCGGCGGTGAACGACGCCATCGAGCCGGCTTCGGTGATGCCCTCTTCGAGCACTTGGCCGTCTTTGCTCTCGCGGTAGTAGAGCAATTTGCCTTTGTCGATTGGTTCGTAGAGCTGGCCATTTGCGGCGTAAATACCGACTTGGCCGAAGAGCGCGTCCATGCCGAAGGTGCGCGCTTCATCCGGCACGATCGGCACCACGCGCTTGCCCACGTTCTTGTCGCGGATCAGCTTCGCCAGCATGCGCGAGAACACCATCGTGGTCGAAGCTTCGCCCTTGGCCATGCCTTGGTAGAACTCGGCGAAGAGTTCGGCCTTCGGCAAATCGAGCTTCACGTCCACCGTGTTGCGGCGCTTCGGGATCGAGCCCCCGAGCGCGCGGCGGCGCTCGAGCATGTATTTGACTTCGGGGCTATCCGGGCCCGGATGATAGAGCGGCGATTCCTCGACTTTGTCGTCCGGAATGGGCAATTCCAAAAGATCGCGGAACGCTTTCACTTCGCTCGTCTGCATCTTCTTCTTTTGATGCGTGACGTTCGAACCTTCGAAGCCTTCGCCGAGCATCCAGCCTTTGACCGTGTGGGCGAGGATCACGGTCGGGCGACCCTTGGTTTCGAGCGCGCGTTGATAGGCCGCGAACACCTTCTTGCTGCTGTGTCCGCCGCGACGGAGCGCGCCGACTTGATCGTCGCTCAAGTGGCTAACGAGCTCAAGCATGCGCGGATCGCGGGCGAAAAACGCCTTGCGCACGGTTTCACCGGTCGCCGTCGTGAGCCGCTGCCACTCGCCGTCGACGATCGTGTTGAGGTGATCGCGCAGCACGCCGTCGCTATCGCGCGCGAAGATCTCGTCCCAGTTGTCACCCCAAATGACTTTGATCACTTCCCAGCCCGAGCCGCGGAACACGGCTTCGAGATCTTGGATGATCTTGCTGTTGCCGCGTACGGGCCCGTCGAGCCGCTGCAAGTTGCAGTTCACGACGAAGGTCAGATTGTCGAGCTTCTCGCCGGCGGCGATGCGAAGGGCGCCGAGCGTTTCGACTTCGTCCGTCTCGCCGTCGCCGACGTAGCACCACACGTGCGACTTCGACGTGTCGGCGATGCCGCGATTTTCCATATAGCGGTTGAAGCGCGCTTGGTAGATGGCTCCAATCGGCCCGAGCCCCATGCTGACCGTGGGAAACTCCCAGTAGTCCGGCATCAAGCGCGGGTGCGGATAGGACGAAAGCCCTTTGCCGCGCTCGGCTTCGCGACGAAAACGGTGCAAATGTTCCTCGGAAAGTCGGCCTTCGAGGAACGAGCGCGAGTACATGCCGGGCGAGGCGTGCCCCTGAAAATAAACTTGGTCGCCCGGGCCGTCGCCTTCTTTGCCGCGGAAGAAATGGTTGAAGCCGACTTCGTACAGCGTCGCGCTCGAGGCATAAGTGGAGATGTGCCCGCCGAGGCCGTCGAATTTCTTGTTCGCGCGGTTCACCATCGCCGCCGCGTTCCAGCGAATGATGCGGCTGATGCGATCTTCGAGCTGGAGATCGCCGGGGAACTCGGGCTGCTCTTCGACGCGGATCGTGTTTACGTAGTCGGTCGTCAGCGGCAGGATCGGCGAGACACCCTCGCGGCGGCCGTCTTCCAGCGTGCGCTCGAGCAGGAAGCGCGCGCGCTCGCGCCCTTCGTGATCGATCACGGATTTGAGCGAATCAATCCATTCTCGTGTCTCGACGGGGTCTCGGTCTGATTCCGGCCTGTAGCTGT
>DASYCL010000646.1:0-5297 GCA_036500245.1 Polyangiaceae bacterium
AACTGACCGCCGCGCTTCGTGACACCCGAAGGGGTGAACAGGCGCCAGCCGCGCCACTACAAGCGCGAGCGGCCAAGCGCTGATTTTTACGTAGGGCCCCAAAAACAGCTCGCGCCGGCTCTTGGATGCGAGCCAGCGCGAGCCGAATGTGCTCGCCCAGTGTCAGCGCTTCGCGGCGTGTTTTTTGGACGACTTTTGGGACGGCACTTTTGCGCCGGAGGCGCGTGCCTCCGAGAGCCCGATCGCGATGGCTTGCTTGCGGCTCTTCACTTTTTTCTTGGAGCCACCCGAGCGGAGCGAGCCGTGCTTGCGCTCGTGCATCGCTTTCGCCACTTTCTTACTCGCCTTCGATCCGTACTTTTTCCGTGTTTTTTTCTTTGCCGCCACGATCACTCCTTCGCTTTCAGAAGATTTGCGAGCTAGGTCGCGTTCACGTCGGTTGTGAGGTCGCAGGCGCGGCTGCGGGAGTACCGGGCGCCCACGGTTTGTCGGTCGGCACATCGATCTTCGGGCTGGCGACCGTGGAGATACGCCAGAACGAATAGGCGACGCCCGCGACGACGAGAAACGCGAGCAACCACAGCGCCTTCATGAAGATGGGCATGTGGCGCATCGGGATCACCGGCTTCGGCATCCTCGCTCGATACTGGCCACTGAAGTGACTCGGGTCACGAGTTGTCATGGATATTCTCCTGATCTCGGACAGAGCAAGCCCTATGCCCGTTCCTTCACCACCGCCGGACACGGCTCGTCCTCACCGAGCGTGCCTTGACCGAACAGCTCCAGCTGCGCCGACATGCGCAAAGCGTAGCTTCAGCGAAAGCGCGCGCCATTGTGTCACAGCGTGACGCGCGCGCCACGCGAACCCAATCGCGAAATTTCGGGCAGTCACCGGGTATTTGCGGCACGCGAAGTGCAGCGCGGCGCGCGTGTTCGAATCTTCGGGGCGAATCGTCGCGCTCGGCACGCTCGCGAGTCTGCTGCTCAGCGCGACGGCGCGCGCCGCCGATCCGCTCAACAGCAACAATCGACTGAGCGACGACCAGCCGAGCTCGTCGCCCCAAGACGCGAACGACAAGAACGACGACGCGCCGCACACCGATTTCAACATCGTCCCCGTCGCGGGCGGTAGCACCGATCTCGGCATCGGCGGCGGTTTTTTCGCAGGCCTGGTGCGAAACCAAAAAAATCAGGACCCGTTCTTGTGGAACATCGATTCGTCCGGCCTGATCACCTTCAAGTACAGCGCTAGGGCCGGCTTGACGTCGCCCTACCAAGATATCTACGTACGACTCACGATTCCGCGCCTGTTCGGCGCGCCGCTTCGGCTCGAAGTACGCCCCTCTTATACCTTCGAAGACACCTACTACTACGGTCTCGGCAATGCATCTTCGAGCGCGGCACCGGCAAATTCACCGAGCGGATACTTCAGCTTCCAACGCGCGCACCCGCAGCTCGACGTCGAGATCCGCGGGCGCATCATCGATCACTTCGCAGTCCATACCGGTTTCCGCTTCACGCACAATGCGATCAGCGCAGATGGCAATTCGAAGTTGGTGCAGGATGCGCGCTCCGGCAGCGCAGAAGTGAGGCACTTGCTCGGCGAGATCCAGTCGAGCTCGGTCGCCCTGCTCAAATATGGAGTGCAGTGGGACACGCGCGACAACGAAATCTCGTCGCATTCCGGCATGTACGACACGTTGGACCTGAAGCTCAGCCCCGGGCCGACCGAGATGTTTCCGTATCGCTATGGCCAAGCCACGCTCAACCTGCGCGCCTTCGTGCCGCTCTCGAAGCCCAAGTTCACGCTCGCGGTGCGCGTCGTCGGAGATGTGTTGTTCGGCAACGCACCGTTCTTCGAGCTCGCCCGCTTCGACGACACCTCCGCAATCGGCGGCACGAAGGGCGTGCGCGGCGTGCCCGCGCAGCGCTACTACGGTAAAGTCAAAACCTTCGCCAACATCGAGCTTCGCGCCGAGCTCTTCACCTTTCACGCCTTCCACAAGAACATCGTGTTCGCGTTCGTGCCCTTTTTCGATGGTGGCCGGCTGTGGGCCGATACCAAGGCCGAACCGGAGCTCGATGGACGCAGCTTTGGTTTGAAGTATGGCGCGGGCGGCGGAGTGCACCTCCAATCGGGCTCCGCGTTCGTGATTAGCGCGGATCTCGCGTGGTCACCGGATGCAACGCCGATCAGCGGGTATTTTTCTGCCGGGCAGATGTTTTGATTTTTGGGTCCACCAAGCGAGGCAATTTTCCGCGCAGCCGAGGCGCGCGGCCCGAAACTTGAAAGCTCGAGCGCATGCCAACAAAGCCATGGATCCCGCTCAATGCGGTCGAACGTGCGCTGAGCTTTTCGCTCTGCGGCGTCGCGAGCGTGCTTGGGTGCAGCGTCGATCACACGGCCCAAGCTCACGCGAGCGACGCGGTGCCGACTCAGAGTGCCGCGCCGAGTGCAGTGCAAGCCGCCGACGATCCCCCGGCGCTCGTCGCGCCACCCGATCCCGCGCACGCTTTCGAGCCGCCCGCTGAGCTGCACTTGCCCAACACTCGAGCAAACAACGAGCGCGTGCCGTTGCTGCTCATCTTGCACGGGTTCGGGGTTTCGAGCTCGCTGTTGATCGCCAAGGCCGCGCTGAACCAAGTCGCCGACGACAAGAAATTCGCTTACCTCGCGCCCGAGGGCACGCGGGATTCGCTCGGGCGCCCGTATTGGAACGCCGGCCCGAGCTGCTGCGATCTCGAACATCGTGCTCCGAACGACGTAAAACGCTTGAGCGACTTGCTCGACTTCAATCTGAAAAATCCCGCGATCGATCCGGCGCGCGTGTTCATCATCGGCTACTCGAACGGCGGCTTCATGGCCGAGCGCTTGGCGTGCAGTTTGAGCGATCGCATTGCGGGTATCATCAGCGTTGCCGGCGCGGCGACGGGACCCGAAGTGCCATGCACGCCGTCAACGCCGCTGAGTGTGCTCGAAATCCACGGCGACGCCGATCCGGTCGTGCACTACGAAGGTGGCGTGGTGTTCGACCGCACGGATTTGCCGCCGCATCCCGGAGCGCGCGAAACCGCGCAAATCTGGGCTAAGCGCCTCGGTTGTTCGTCCGCGCTCGAGAGCGCGGGCAATCTCGATCTCGAGCCGTACATCAAAGGGGAAGAGACCGAGAAGCAGCGTTACGACGGCTGTCGCGGCGCGGTCGAACTGTGGACGGTGCACGGCGGCGGTCACTACGTCGCGCTGCAACCGCCCGCTATCGACGCAATGTGGGCATTCATCACTTCGCACCCGAAAGGCGGCACATGACCACGAACGACGGCGTGATCGTGATCGGTGCGGGCATGGCCGGCCTCAACGCGGCCGAGCAGCTCGCGCGCGCGGGTAAGCGCGTGACAGTGCTCGAAGCGGGCACGCGCGTCGGCGGCCGAGTCTTCACGCTCTCGCGGGGCGACGCGCTGCCGATCGAGCTCGGCGCGGAGTTCGTGCACGGCAAACCCGAGCCGACTCTGGAGCTGGCGAAGCGAGCCGGGATCCCGCTGATCCCACTCGCAGATCGCCATTTTTCCAAACAAGGCGGGCGCCTCGTCGAAGCCGATGACGCATTCGAGCCATTCAGCGAAATCGTCGGTAAACTCCGCGCCAACGAGCCAGACGAAAGCGCGCGTGCGTTCGTCGAGCGCCACGACATCGATCCGATCGCGCGCGAACACTTTCGTCAACTGGTGGAAGGCTTCGAAGCTGCGCCGCTCGACGAAGTCAGCATTCAGAGCCTACGCGCGGACTCGAGCTCGCTCTCGGACGACGATAGTCAATTCCGCGTCCAGGGCGGCTACGGCAAGCTCGCTGACTACCTCGAGCAAAGCGCGCGCGCGGCCGGCGCTTGCTTCGAACTCGACGCTGCGGTTGCGCGCGTCGAACACGTAGCCGGCGAGCGCGTGGTCGTTCACTTCGAAGCCGAGCGCCCGCCACTATCCGCGCGCGCGGCCGTCGTGGCTGTGCCGCTCAGCGTGCTCCAGGCAAACCCAAATGAACACGGGCTCTGTTTCGATCCGCCGCTCGCAGAGCTCGAACGCCCGCTCGCGCTCTTGGCCATGGGCCACGCATGCCGGATCACACTGCGCTTTCCGGCAGAATTTGCGCGCGATCGACTGCCCGAGAGCGCAACCTTCATGCACGACGGGACCCTACCATTCGAAACATTTTGGTTACGCAATAGTCCAACCGAGTTGCTTTGGACGGCTTGGGCCGGTGGCCCCAAAGCGCGCCTACTCGCAACCGAAACCCGCGCGAAGCGCAACGCAATCGCAATTCACTCGCTTGCCGGGTTGCTCGAACTCGAGCCAGAACAGGTTCAGCGTGCGTTACTCGAGCTTCACGCCCATGATTTTTCGAACGACCCACGCGCGGGTGGCGCGTACAGTTTCATGCGGCCCGGCGGCACCTCGGCCGCGGACGCGCTGAGCAAGCCGCTTCGCGCGGTGCTCGTCATTGCCGGCGAAGCCACGGATCATCGTTACCCTGGTACTGTGGCTGGTGCGCTGGCTAGTGGGGAGCGGGCTGCGGGGCAAGTCTTGGACTTACTCGCAAGGTGATGCGCTGGGGCAACTGGGATATTTTGGGGCCCTGCGCGCGCATGGCGCTCGGCCGCTCGCGCGTTGAGCAACGCGACTGGCGCCTATTCGGTCAGTGCTTGTTACTCGCCTCTCTTTTCAAAACCGTGATCAGCTCGGCAAATCTGCTGCTTTGTTTTATTTCCGGGCAGGAGGACCCAAGCCCTTCACGCGCGCTTGGGCGCGAGACAGAAGGAGAGGAGAAGTACAAGGAGAAGGAAAAAGACACGAGCGTATTTTCAGTACGGCCATTCCGGCAGCTTTTGTTTTCGTTTTAGCAGCGATGCGAACGGATCTTTTCGACGGCTTGCGAGGTGCTTGGCGACGGTCTTCACGTTGAACGATTCGGGCTTGAATTTGGCGGTCAAATCGTCCCACGCGACGGGCATGGCCACGGCTGCGCCTTCGCGCGCTCGCGGCGAGTACGGCGCGATGAACGTCGCGCCGCGGCTGTTGCGCAGATAGTCGACGAAGATTTTCCCGGCGCGCTTGGCCTTCGACATCGTGGCTACGTAGTGCTCCGGATCGCGCGCGGCGATCTCGCGCGCGACGCGTTGACAAAACGTTTTCACGTCGTCCCAACCGTGCTCCGGCGCGATCGGCACCGTAACGTGGAGCCCCTTGCCGCCCGTGGTTTTCACCCAACTCTCGAGTCTCAACTCTTCGAGCAATGCCTTGACCGTGTG
>DASYCL010000647.1:0-2868 GCA_036500245.1 Polyangiaceae bacterium
GCTACGTTGCACTCGAGCGTCACGCCTCCGGTTGATCCCAACGGCTCGTTGGTTGCCCCAGCCGCATTGCCGCTCCGAGAGGACCTACAACAGCTCATCGCTGGTCTCGCCCGGCGGATGTCCTGGGGCGGGGATCGTCGCCGCGGATCCGCGCGGATCGAGCTGGGGCAAGGGCCGCTCGCGGGCGCGACTTTGATCGTGCACGCCGAGCAGCGCTCCGTTCGCGTCGAGCTGGAGTTGCCGCCGGGCAGCAACGTGACCGACGACTGGCAACGGCGCATCCTCGAGCGCCTCGAAGGTCGTGGATTTTCCGCCGAAGTGTGCGTCGGCTGAGGTTCAACCGCCCCGTTGAGCAAATCCGCGGACTACCCTGAACCGGCCAGGCTCGTGCTCCCGCCCGAGCGCGACGAGGATGCCGTCCGCGCTGAGCCACGCTTCGGTCGCGCTCCCGCTGCTTGGCGGGCGATCGCTGAAGTCGGCCAGTTCGAGCGCTTGGCCGTGCCGCGCGCGTCGAATGCCAGTCTCGGTGAGCACGGCCGACGACAATGCCAAGCGCGCAGCCTGTGGCGTCGGCAGCAGCGACGCTTCCGCCGACGCCGGCCAAGCACACGCCTGCGCTAAGCCGAAGCTCCCGCTGGCCGTGCGACGCAGAGCTGAAAGATGCGCGGGGACGCCCAGCGCGCTGCCCAAGTCGCGCGCCAGAGCCCGCACGTAGTAGCCCTTTGAAACGCAGAGTTCGACCTTGAGTGAGCTTGCCTCTCGCGCCACGAGCTCGAGCTCCGAGACGCGCACTTCGCGCTCGGCGAGCTCGGGAGCTTCGCCGGAGCGCGCGATTGCGTACGCACGTCGGCCGCCGACTTTGATCGCGCTGACCGCGGGTGGGAGCTGGTGAGTGCGCGCGCGTTCGCCGGCAAGCGCGGCCGCGATCGCTGCGTCCGACAAAGCTTCCGCGTCGACCTCGGACTCTTCGATGATTTTTCCGTCGGCGTCGAGCGTATCCGTGGCGCGGCCAAAACTCACGGTTGCTTGATAACGCTTGTTGTCATCGGTCAAAAAATTCGACAGCTTCGTCGCTTCGCCGAAGAGCAGCAGCAGCACGCCGGTCGCCATCGGGTCGAGCGTGCCGGCGTGGCCTACTTCGCGCGTGCCGAAGATGCGCCGCGCCTGGGCCACGACGTCGTGACTGGTCAATCCGCCCGGCTTGTCGACGACCAGCACGCCGTCCGGGTTCACCCGAACCACACGCTCCGGCGTTCGCGCAGCCCGCTGTCGAGCATTGCCTGAATCGAGCTTCGCACGCGCTCCGACAGGCGGCTGACGAGCACGTAGTCGTCGGCCGCTTCGGGCCCATAGCTGTCGAAGTAGATCGGCTCACCGAAGCGCATGCGCCACTTGGTCGGTGCCGGCAGGAGGCCGAGCGGGCCGAGAAACGGGAATGTCGGCGTGATCGGGAAGTAGGGCAAACCGAGCAACTCGGTGAGCCCTTCCAATCGATACAAGAGCGGGCTCGACTCTTCGGCGCCGATGATCGCGCAAGGCACGATCGGCGCACCCATGCGCAAGCACAGCCGGATGTAACCGCCGCGCCCGAAGCGCTGCAAATGGTAGCGCTCGCGAAAGAGCTTTTTGATGCCGTGCACGCCTTCCGGGAAAACTGCGACGAGGCTCTCTTTCTCGAGCAAGCGCTCGGCGTTTTCCGGACAAGCCCGCACGGCACCGACGCGATTCATGAACACACCCGCGAAGGGCAAGTAGTACACGAAGTCTTCCGCCAGCCAACGCAAGTCGCGGCGCTGTGCGTGCTCGAGGCGCAGCGCGGTGCGAAGCATCGGGCCATCGAGAGGAAATGCTCCGGAGTGATTCGCGACCACGATGCAGCGGCCTTCCGCCGGCACGTTGTCGATGCCTTCGACCGAAGCTCGGAAGTAACTGCGAAACAAAAATTCGACCGCGGGTAGCACGCGGCGTTCGAAATCCGGATCGAGTCCGAAGTCGTCGAAATCCTCGGCTCGCTTTCGCAATGCCGTGCGTCCCCATTTGCGCGAGATGAAATCGTTTGCCGGCGCTTCCGGTGTTTCGACCGCGGCCGGCGCTGGCGACGGTGCCCGCGCGAGGGGCGCGGGCCGTTCGGATAGAGGCGACTCCTGTGTTTCGGCTTCGTCATCTGAAACCGATTCTTCCAGATCTCGCCGGCGAATTAGGCCGTCCAGGCGTGCTTCGAGCGCGCGGATCTGAACTTCGAGATCGCCACTGCGTCGTTCGTCGGCCGCGGGCGGCGCGCTGTCGAAAGCTTCACCATATTGCGCGGTCGGCGGGACCACGCGCGAGCCGATGCCGAGCTCGAATGCCTCTTCGGAATCCACGTCGGCACCGAAACGCGCAGCGTCAATTGCTGCCTCGGACGGTCGCAACGACGCAGGCGCGTCATCGGAATGGGATTCGCGTCGCGGCACCACGGGCGAACGCGCGGGGGTGCGTTCGCGTTTTCGCCCGCTGCGCGCGCGTCGCTTTTTGTTCGGAGCTTTGCTGGCTTTCGCGTGCGTGCGGCGCGCATCTGGGCGCGGCGCGGACTTGGCTGCGCGCGGGCGCTCTTTTGCGCTGGAATCCTGCTTTTGGCGCTTGTCCTTGCGTTTCACGCGGGCGTCTCCGAAAGCAGCTTCACATCACGAAGGTGCTGGGCGTTAGCATAATCGACCAAGGCTTCGCGGCTGGTGTAGAGCGGATCGAAACCGAGTTCTTTTTTGGCGAGCGCGCCGTCCGCGACGCAGATGTACTGCAGATAGTCGAAGAACGCCGGCGGCGCTTCGGCGAGTTGGCTCAGCCAAAGCGCGGCGGTCAAGCCGGAGGCAAACGAGCGCGGCAACGGCA
>DASYCL010000648.1:0-3557 GCA_036500245.1 Polyangiaceae bacterium
GAACCGAGCGCGGCCCTTTGCTCACTCTTGGTCGATACCTCCATCGTGTTCCCGGTGGCGCTCGACAGCGGCGGTTGGAAGAAAGCGGGCGTGGCGCCCTCGAGCCTGCGCAGCGTGCCCAATGCGGGCTCGCTCAAACAAGGCACGGTTCCGCTGCTCAAGCTGGGCGCCTACGAGCTGCCGAATGTGCCGGGCCTCGCCGGCGACGAGCCAGTCAAGGAACGAGAAGAAGGGCTCGGCATCGAGCTGGACGGCTTGGTGGGCTCAGGCTTGCTGGCGAATTTCCGAGTCACGCTCGCCGACGAGGGCCGCACGATGTGGCTGGAAGACATGCCGCGCCAAGCGATCCTGCCGCCGGATCCGGCGCTGACCGCGCCCGTCGACGATTCCGACGACTCATCGCCCGACGACTCTACTGACGACGATGCCGACACGACGCCGAATAAGGCTGGCAAGGGCGCGAAAGGCGCCAAAGGTACGCCGAAGCCTGCTGCAAAGCCTGAGGTGAAGCCGAGCACGGGCAACGCGAAGCCGGCGAATGGCGCGAAGCCCGCCAATGGCGCCGCGGCGGCGCCGACTGCAGCGACCAAGGCGCCCGCGCCGAAACCGACAGCTCCGGCGAAACCATGAGCGCAGCAACGCAGGTCGCGCTTTACGCCGGAAGTTTCGATCCACCGACGTTCGGCCACTTGGATTTGGTCGATCGCGCGTCGAAGCTCTTTCCGCGCGTGGTCGTGGCGATCGGCGTTCATCCGACGCGAGTGCCACTGTTTTCGGTGGAAGAACGGTTGGCACTGATGCAGGCGATCTGCGCTCCGTACAGCAACGTCGAAGTGGCTTCGTTTCGCGGTCTGCTCGTGGACTACGGCAAGAGCATCGGCGCGCGTGTGATCGTGCGCGGTCTGCGCGCGGGCACCGACTTCGAATATGAGCTGCAAATTGCCCACGCGAACGCGGATTTGCGTCCCGAGCTCGACACGGTGTTTTTGCCCACGCGCACGAACTACGGTTTCATCTCCGCGACGCTGGTGCGCGAGATTGCTAGCTACGGCGGAGACGTGAGTCGTTACGCGCCCGCTGTGGTGTGCGCGGCGCTTCGCAAAAAATTCGCCTGAAGCTCAGTATTGGGCCCACGGCGTGGGCATGAACAAGAGCACGAACATCGCGAGGCACAGCCATGCGATCGCGCGTCGGCCCGGTCCGAGTTCGCTCGGTTCGAACGGCGGATGATCTGGACCCCCCGAAGCCCAGCCGATGATCCCCGTCACGGCAAACCAAACTAACCAAAAAAGCGAATCACCGATCGCTAAGCGGTAGTCGAGCGCGCTGCGATGAAGCGCGATCGGCGCATAAAATTTGAGCAAGTTGTAGGCGAAAAGACCGAGCATCGACAGACGCACGAAGCGCGCGACGCGGTGTTGGCGCTCGCCGAAGAGCGCGAATGCAATGTGTCCGCCGTCGAGCTGTCCCCACGGCACGAGGTTGATCATCGTGATCAAAAAGCCGACCCAGCCGGCTTCGGCGGTCGGGGAGAGCTGTACATCCATGCCCTCCGGAATCGGCCCGAGGAAGACGCGCTTCATCAACGAATAGAGCAGACTCTGCCCCTCTTGTACGTAATGTGCGCTCGGATTCGGTCCGACTGTCGACCAATGCAAGCCGAGCGCGAGCACGGGCAGCGCCACGACCATGCCGGCGATTGGGCCAGCCGCGCCGATGTCGAGCAGCGCTGCGCGCGAGCGAATCCGGCCGCGCATCGCAATGATCGCGCCCATGGTGCCGAACGGGCTGAGCTCGGGCAGCGGAATGAAATAGGGCAGCGATGCCGGCACGCGATGAATGCGCGCCGCGATGTAGTGGCCGAACTCGTGCGCCAGAAGGATCCCGAGCAGCGGCAACGCGAACGGCCAACCGCGCCAGATTTCGCTCAAGCGATGCGGTAGCTCCTCCGCGATTTTCGAGTCGACGATGAACGTCCCGGCGAGAAAGACGCTCGGCACGGTCAGCGCGAAAAGAAAGAGATTGAGGCCGTATTTCAGCGGTTCGCGCGCCTCAATCTCGAGCGCGTCTTCGGGTGGGTGCGGGCTATCGGTCATGCAGCAGCGATTCACGGAGCTTGAGCGCGAGGCGCCCGAGTTGTGGCGCGAGCTCGGCGTCGAGCACGCCGATTTCGGTTTCGATCCGCAGATCGCCGCGTGCGCGCGAAGCGTCCGCGCGGACTTCGGCTGTGCTCGGTTCGAGCCCGAGCGCGGGCAGCGACTGCTCGAGGATGCGTGCGTCTTCCGGGTGAGCGATCAATTTGATGCGCCGTGCGCCGCGTGCTTCGGAGAGTGCTTGCTTCGCGAGCGCATTGATTTGCTCCGGCGCGACGCGCAGGCTCTCACCGAGCAAGCGCTCCGCGAGCAGACGCGCGAGCTCGACGCTACGGCCGAGTGTGCGCTCGTCGCTGCGAATTTCGTGGTCTCGCAGCGCGAGCGCGCGAGCGGCGATCTTGGCCGCGGCGTCTGCGCGGCCTTCGGCTTCGGCGCGCAAACGGAGCTCGGCTGCGGCTCGTTCGGCATCGCCGACGAGCGCCGCGGCGCGCGTTTCGGCTGCTTGCAAGATGTTTTTCGCGCGCTCTGCTGCGTCGAGGACTTCTTTTCGCACGAGCTGACCGCGCGGCAGCGTCTTCTCGTCGATCTCGAGCTCGACGCGGAGCCCATTGATGGCAGTGTCGGCTTTGATGATACGGCCGAATTCGAGCTTCATTTGACGCTCCGCGCGTCGAGGGCGAGCGCGACGCGTGCGAGCTCTCGCGCGAGAATTTCCGCGCGCCGTTCGCGTTCGGGATGCGCGAGGCGCCGCGTGAATGCTTTTGCTTCGTCGTGCGATGATCGGAGCGATTCGAGTAGCTCGTCACCGCGGCGGCCCATGACGTAGCTCAGCGCCACGAATGCGCGTTGAAAATCGGGATGCGCGGCGCTGGTCATGCGGTTCCGCTCAAATCGCTTCGACCACGACGGCCACCGCTTCGCCGCCGCCAATGCAGAGTGTGGCGAGCCCGCGTTGAGCGCGGCGATCGCGCATCGCGAAAAGCAGTGTCGTGAGGATGCGCGCACCCGAGGCGCCGATGGGATGGCCCAACGCCACCGCGCCACCGCGCACATTGACCTTGGCGGGATCGATTCCCGCAAGCTTGCAGCAGGCCATCGGCACGCAAGAAAAGGCTTCGTTGATCTCCCAGAGATCGATCTGATCCGCGTGCAAGCCGAGTTTCCGTAGCGTGACAGCGATGGCCGCGGCAGGCGCGGTCGTGAACCACTCCGGCGCTTGCGCCGCGCCGCCGTAACCGACAATGCGCGCGAGTGGGTTGAGCTTGCGATCTTTGACCGTGCGCTCGCTCGCAAGGATTAGCGCGGCCGCGCCGTCGTTGATGCTGGATGCATTCGCGGCGGTGATGGTGCCGTCTTTGCTGAAGGCGGGCTTGAGCTTGTCGAATTTGCTCGGATCGCCCCGCCCCGGTTCTTCGTCGACGTTGACGACGAGCGGATCGCCTTTACGTTGTGGGACGGATACTG
>DASYCL010000649.1:0-3178 GCA_036500245.1 Polyangiaceae bacterium
GTGTGCCGTGCCGTTGCGCGCACTGGCGTCACAGAAGACTATTCAATCTTTTCGCGCCGGAGCGCGCGCGAAGGGTTCGGGCTCGCCTGCCCGGAAATAAAACAAAGCCACTGGTTCGCCGGGCTGATCACGGTTTTCGAAAGAGAGGCGGCCACGTTAGAACTGACCGAGCAGGCGCCCGTCGCGTCGCTGGTAGCGCGAGCGGCCAAGCGTTGTGCGCCGCGCAGCGCCGAATATCCAAGATCGAACACACAAAACGACGAAGGCCAGCAGCCCGTGAAGGCGCTGGCCTGGTCAAACGATTTGCGCGTTGGGTCGCGCGTCGATCTCGAGCGTGAAGCCGCTCCCTCACTTGCTGTGAGGCGGCATCTTCGCTTCTTTGAAGACGACGTGCTGACGGACCACGGGATCGAACTTCTTCAGCTCGAGCTTGTTGGTCTGCGTGCGCTTGTTCTTCTTCGTGTAGTAGGCGTAGCCAGTCCCGGCCGAAGAGACGAGGCGGATGTTTTCGCGCATGGGAGGCGGGTCCTATCATGCGACTTTTGGGCTCGCAAGGCCGCGCGGTTCGGCGCGGCCAAATCGCGGAAATTTGGTCGCAATGCCGGGCAAAAGCCCGGCATTGTCTCGATCGGCGGCGTCAGTCGGCGCCGGTCAGGATCTTGAACTCGACGCGGCGGTTCTTGGCGCGTCCCTCATCCGTATTGTTGTCGGCGATGGGCTTGGTCTGGCCGAAGCCTTGGGATTCGAGCCGGCTTCCGGCGATGCCGTGTTGCACGAGGTAGTTCACGACGGACGCCGCGCGGTCGCCGCTGAGCTTCAAGTTCTGGGACGCGATGCCGCGGCTGTCGGTGTGACCGTAGACGCCCATCTTGATCGAGCCACGCGACTTCATCAGTGTGACGACTTCGTCGAGGATCGGGAAGCTGCCGGGCTTGATCACGGCTTTGCCGGTTTCGAACTCGATCGGCTGGAGCAGCTCGACCTCGCCGCTCTCGTTGACCTTGGTCAAGCTCGGACAGCCGTTCTTCTCGGCAATGGTCGAGCGCGGACCGGGCTGGGTCGGGCATTTGTCTTGCGCGTCGGGGATGCCGTCGTTGTCGGCATCGGTTTCGGGGCAACCATCCGCGTCTTGGACGCCGTCTTTGTCTTCCGGCTGGTCCGGACACTGATCGACGCTGTCGGGAATGCCGTCGCCGTCGCGATCGGCGCTCGCGGGGCAGCCGTCCGTCGGATCCGGCGGCTTGCCGTCTTCTTTCTCGTTCGGGCACTTGTCGATCGAGTCGGGGTAGCCGTCACCGTCGCTGTCGCGATCGTAGTCGTCGACGCTCGGTGTGATGTGCACGTTGCGCTTCGGCGCTTTGCCGTCGAAGTCGAGCATGGTCAGATACGTGCCGATGCCGACGAGCATGCGGAAGTCGGGTCCGCCGTAGCCCGCGGCGAGGCGTGTGCCGAAGCCGCCCTCGGCGTACCAGCGCGAACGTTCGTCGAGCACGTAGCGCACTTGCGCGAGCCACTCGACGTCGGTGTTCTTGCCGGTGAAGAAGGTCGCGTGACCGCCGGAATCCTCGAGCCCGGTCGTGCCCCAGAGCTCGCCGCCGAGGCGCACGCGGCCGTCACGTAGCGGCAAATACAAGCCGCCAGAGTAGCGGAGCTCGCTCGCCAAGAAGAGCGCGCCGTTCGCGCCGCCGATGCTGCGTTCGGGCCGAAATTGCGGGCCGAGGTTGCCCGCGAGAAAGAATTTTCCGAAGTTGAATTCGGCGGAGCCGTAGATATATCCGGTCGCTTGGTCATCGCCGGCGAATGCGGTTGAGTTGCCGGTCGGGAGCCACGCGGCGAGACCGCCGCCGACGCGGAACAAGTGATTGTCCGTTTCCCAACTGCGCACGCGCGCGTCCAAACGAATGTCGCTCAGCGCGACGTGATTGTCGCCGATGCCACCGCTGCCGACTTCGTTGCCCGCGGGATCGTTGCCCGTGATTTCGTAAGCGACGATCGGGATCATCACGTTGACCGAGAGCCGGTTCGCGATCTCCGAGCCGAACGAGAGATAGGTGATGAACTGACCTTCGACCGGGTTGTCGATGTTCGCTTCGGCGGTCGGGTCGTCAGTGACGGTGTCGCTGCGCAGCGGGTTGTGCGAGTAGCCGAGGATCGCGTTGGCGTAGAAGCGCGTCTTCTCGGAGAGGTACGGACGCCAGACCATGAAGCCGTCGTCCGGCGCGCCGGAGATCTGCGCGCGGTCGAGGTAGAAGTAACCGGACTGCGCGTGGGCGGAGCCAGCCACGAGGCTCGCGCCCACAGCCGCCGCCACAGCGAGCAAGACGGGCGCCGTGCGCGCTCGCATCACGGAAGTCTTAGAAATTAAGCCTAGCCGACGCTTGATCCAGCAAAACACCGGTCGAACGCTACCCCGCGAGCGGCTGCTTTGAACAGTATGGATTGTTTAGAATCTAGACCGGCTAGCCGGTGTTCGCGCGGAAATGACTATTTCGGGGCTGAGCTGCCGCCGGGCCAATCTGCGAAGACCTCACAGATCCACAGGGTGCCGTCGTCGTCCGGCGCGACGCCGATGCCGAGGGCGTCATAATCGGGGAACAGCAGATTCTCGCGATGTGACGGGCTGGCCCACAGCGTGCGATGGGCGACCGCAGCGTTGGCCGCGTGCGCGACATTCTCGCCCGCGCGGAGCTCGAGGCCTTCGTTCGCGAGCCTGCGCACCAGATCGCCGTCGCCGGCATCGTGCGCGGTTTTCTGCGCGCGGCGCATGGCTTCGGCGTGAGCTTGGGCGAGCGCTTCGAGTCGCGGCACGCGCGCGAGGGGCGCGACTCGTTCGCTTGCGCGCGCTTCGTTCACCATCTCGTAGAGCGCGGCGCGCGGATCGCCGTCGTTTGCGCGCGCTTCGCCGGGTGCTTTTTCGAGCTTGAATTTTGGCGGAGGCTCGACGCCGGCGAAGATCAAAGCTTCGAGCAACGGGCGCGGTCCGCCTGCGACGGAGCCGAGCACTTGCACCAAGTATCGTCCTTCGTGATCGGCGTTGAAGCGCGCGGCGAAGTGGCCCTGGTCGAGCGTGCTCGGCACCGCGTGCGGCGCGCCGCGCGGGCCCAAAACGACGAGCTTCGCCGCGTCCGCCGGCACGTGCAGCTCCGCGCGCACTTCCAGCCATTGTCCGACGCGAACC
>DASYCL010000650.1:0-2260 GCA_036500245.1 Polyangiaceae bacterium
GCGGAGCCGGCCCCTACAATGTGCCGAAAGGCGCCCTATACCGGTACGATCCGAAATCCGAGAGCTGGACTGACGTCTCGCCGCTCAAACCGAACGAAGCGGATCACTTCGGTTACGGCGCGGTCGCGGTCGATCGTGAGCGGCCCGGCACGCTGATCGTCTCGACCATCGATCGCTGGACCAAGGGCGGCGAGATCTTCCGCAGCACCGACGGCGCGAAGACATGGAAGCCGCTCATGGCCAATGCCCAGCTCGACAGCGGCGGCGCGCCCTACGTCTACGCGCATCAGGCGAAAATCAGCGCGCCGCAGTGGGTGGACGACGTCGAAATCGATCCGTTCGATTCGAACCACGCCGCCCTCATCACCGGCGCCGGCAGCTGGGCGACCGAAGATTTGGCGGCCGCCGACGGCGACCATCCAACCCATTGGACATTCCGCAACCAGAACCTGGAAGAGACAGTGGTGCTCGGTATGGTGAGCCCACCCACCGGCGCGCCGCTGCTCACGGCCATGGGCGATCTGTGCGGTTTTCGTCACGACACGCTGGAAGCATCGCCGTCGCGTGGCAGCTTCGATCATCCGCTCTGCGCAAACTCGACCGCGATCGACTACGCCGAGAAGAAGCCGGACTACGTGGTGCGCGTCGGCTCGTATCCGTGGGACGGCAGCAAAGGGCCGCGCGGCGCGCTGTCACACGACGGCGGCGCAAGCTGGACCGAGCTCGCCTCCGAACCGCCGGGCTGCGGCGGCTCGGGCACCGTCGCGCTTTCGGCGGATGGCGCGGTGATCGTGTGGGCATCGCGCGACGCGCGCCCGGCCTATTCGAACAACAGCGGTGCGACCTGGGGCGATGCTGCCGGCTTACCGGATCCAGCGAAAATCCCGGATTGGGCGCCGCACAACCTGCGCCTCGCGTCCGATCGCATGAACCCGAAGAAGTTCTACGCCTTCGACGCCGGGAACGGCACGGCGTACGCGAGCAACGACGGCGGCGCGCATTTTCGCGTGAGCGCGCGCGGCCTGCCGTCGCTGCCGAACTACGATCTCGGCTCCGCTTCGATTCAGGCGGTACCTGGCTACGAAGGCGATATCTGGGTTACATCGGGCAAAGAGCTCTATCGGTCAACGGATTCGGGTGGCAGCTACGCCGCACTCTCGAGTGCCGAGGAGGCCTATAGCGTCGGCTTCGGCCACGCGCCGCCCGGCAAGAAATACCCAGCCATCTACCTGACAGGCAAGGTGCAGGGCGTGACAGGCTTCTTCCGATCCGACGACGAAGGCCACAGCTTTTCGCGCATCAACGACGACGCGCACCAGTACGGCGGCTCACACCTCGTCATCGGCGATCCGCGCGTTTATGGCCGCGTGTACGTTGCGGGCAGCGGGCGCGGCGTGCTCTGCGGGGAACCGATCAACCAATGAAAGCTTCCTCCCCGTTCGTTCGGTTTCTCCGTGAGCGCAAGAAGGCCTGATGTCCGCTCGAACAATCGCCGCTGAGTTGACTCTGGCGCGTGGGCCCTTGAACAGCATGCCAAAGCGCTGCGTTGGAGCAGGCCGCGTCGCGGAAGGGCTGCGCGCCGATTGGCAGCGACAGCTCCGGTCCGTCAAAGCCGAATGTGACTTCGATTACATTCGAATGCACGGGCTCTTGGGCGACGAGCTCGGAGTGTATCGCGAAGGTGCTGCAGAGCGCCCCGAATACAACTTTCAATACATCGACGAAGTGTACGATTTCTTGTTGAGTATCGGCGTAAAGCCGTTCGTGGAGCTCGGCTTTTGCCCGAGCGCGCTCGCCAGCGGCACGACGACCGTTTTTTGGTGGAAAGGCAATGTCACCCCGCCCAAAAACTTGGACAAGTGGAGCGCGCTGCTGGTGGCGTTCGTCCGTCATTGCACGGAGCGCTATGGGGAGGCTGAAGTTGCCAGTTGGTACTTCGAGGTCTGGAACGAGCCGAACCTCGCGGATTTTTTCACCGGCACGCAGGCCGACTACTTCGAGCTGTACGCACGGAGCGCACGCGCCATCAAGAGCGTGTCGAACGCGTATCGCGTCGGGGGGCCGGCCACGGCAGGCGTCGCGTGGGTGCCCGAGTTCATCGACTATTGCGTGCGGCACGAGGCTCCGGTCGACTTCGTGTCGACGCATGACTACGCAGTCGACGTCGGACATTTGGATGCGGCGGGCACTGCCGGCACCGTTCTCTCCCACAATCCGCGAAGCATTTACGGCAACGTGCTGGCCGTGCGCGAGCAGATCG
>DASYCL010000651.1:0-4333 GCA_036500245.1 Polyangiaceae bacterium
TCCTCGGGGTTCAAAGTGGGGCCCGCTGCGTCGAGGCCGGCGCAACGGGGAAAAGCGGGTAGACTTCGGCGCTCGGTTGCGGGCTTCGTGGCAGCCAAAACCCGACTTCTAGGATTCGCTCGCGGGCGCGAATACGGCGAAGCTCGGCACGGAGCGGCTTCGCGCTGAGCACACGCTGCAGCGGCTCAGCAAACTCGATCGGGCGGGTTTTTGGCTTGCGACTCACCTTTAACTACTCACACCTACATCCACTCACACAGTACGCTAGGTTCCTCTCCCATCCAAAAAAACGCGGCCTCGACGCGATATTTCGATAAGAGGCTTGGCTCAGGAGGCAAGCTCGGCCCCGGGCATTCCCACTTCGACATTCATGACTCAGCGCCTGCAGATCATCGCCATCGCCAACCAAAAAGGCGGCGTCGGCAAAACCACGACCGCCGTCAACCTCGCCGCGAGCTTGGCGGCCGCCGAGCGTCCGACGTTGCTCGTCGATTTGGATCCGCAAGGCAACGCTTCGAGCGGCGTCGGTTTCCCGCCAGGAACCGTCGAGCGCACGATTTACGACGCGCTGATCGGCAACGCCACGCTCAGCGAAGTGATCCTCCGCACCGGGATTCCGACGCTCGATCTCGCGCCCGCGACTCAAGATCTCACCGCCGTCGAGTACGAGCTCTTCGAAGAGCAGCGCGGCACGCACTTGCGCAGCATCTTACAAGGGCCGGCGGTCGCGAAATACGAGTACGTGATCATCGATTCTCCGCCGTCGCTCGGCGTGCTCACGCTCAACGTCTTGGTCGCGGCGAACCGCGTGATCGTGCCGCTTCAGCCCGAGTACTACGCGCTCGAAGGCATCACCTATTTGATGGCCACGATCGATCGCGTGCGCGGCTCACTGAATCCGGATTTGGCGGTCGAAGGCATCGTGTTAACGATGTGGGATCCGCGAAATCGCCTCGCGCATCAAGTCGCGGACGAAGTGAACAAGCACTTTCGCGTGTTCAAATCGATCATCCCGCGCAACGTGCGCTTGAGCGAAGCGCCGTCCCACGGTTTGCCCGCGCTGCTCTACGATGTCGGGAGCAAAGGCGCGCAGGGTTATTTGAGCCTTGCGCGCGAGCTGATCGAGGGTCCGGACGCGGTCATCGAGAGCAGTGCATGAGCGATCCGAAGAAGCCTTTTCGCGGACTCGGTCGCGGGCTCGACGCGCTGATGCCAGCGCGCGTCGCGCCCACGCCGGAGCGGCCCGCTGCAGCCGCGGCGGCTTACGACGGCAACGTGTTCAGCTGCCCGCTCGATAAAATCGTGCCGCAAAAAGGCCAGCCGCGTCAGCACTTCGACAACGACCGCATCGAGGAACTCGCGCAATCGCTGCGTCTGCATGGCTTGCTCGAACCGCTCGTCGTGCGACGCCGGCCAGGCGCCGACGATTTCGAAATCATCGCCGGTGAGCGACGCTGGCGTGCCGCGCAGCGCGCGAACTTGCGCGAGGTCCTGGTCGTCGTGCACGACGTCTCGGCGAAGGATGCATACGAGCTCGCGCTGATCGAAAACGTGCAGCGCGAAGATCTCGATGCCATCGAGTTCGCCGAAGCGCTCGATCGCTTGATCAAAGAGCATGCTTACACGCAAGAGACTCTGGCCCAACGAGTCGGCAAAGATCGTTCGACGATTGCCAATGCGTTGCGCCTCTTGCGCTTGCCGGCGCAAGTGCGCGCCAAAGTCGTGAGCGGCGAATTGAGCGAAGGGCACGCGCGCGCGCTGCTCGGCGCGCCCGACGACAACGCGCTCGCCGTGCTGGCCGAGAAAGTCGTGCGCGGCCGGCTCAGCGTGCGCCAGACCGAAGCGCTGGTACGCACCGCCAAAACGAAGCCCGAAGGCGGCAAAGGCAAAAAAGAAAAAACCGCATCCACGCGCGACCTCGAGCAACGCCTCGCGCGCAAACTCGGCACCAAAGTCGAAGTGCGCGACAAAGACGGCAAGGGCGAGCTCGCGATCAAATACGGATCGTGGGACGAGCTCGACAAGCTGCTCGAAGTGTTGCTTTAACCGCGCGAGCTCTGTTTTTGATGCAGGCCGGGTCTGCGAGCGTCTGAGCAGAGTTCGCGAGCGTCGCGACTGAGCCGCGTGAACTGAAGTTGAATGAGCAACTTTGTTTCTCAGTTGCAGGCGCTGATCGCGCTGCCGCTCTCAGTGTGAATCACTGCTCGCGGTCTATAGGCCGCGTCGCGCGGCTCGCTAAGCGCTCAATGGCATTTACCGGATTTGGCTTTGGTCGCGAGCTCGGCCGCGTGTTTGCCCAGGTCGGTGTCGCCGGCGAGCTCGGCGGCTTTTTTGAAGTGCTCGGCGGCTTTCTTTTTGTCGGTCGGGCACAGGTGCTGCGCGAGGTAGTAGTGCGCGGGCGCGAATTTGTCGTCGAGCTTGAGCGCGGCTTCGTAGTCGCTCTGCGCGCCCGCGTCGTCTTTTTGTTCGTGGCGGCAAACCGCGCGGCGCACGTGCAAGTCGGCGGTATCCGTTGATTTGATGGCCTTGTCGAGCGCTGCGATGCAGTCGGCGAAGGCGTGCAGTCTGCCGAATTTCTGCGACAGCTTTTCGAGTAGCTTCGGATCGACGGTGCTCGTTACCGAACGCAGCTGTTCGAGCGCGGTCTTGTCGTCACCCGCGGCCGTCAAGAGCTCGGCATAAGCAATCCGCAGATCGACGTTGTCCGGCGCTGCAGCGACGGCTGCGCCGTAGGCTTTGAGCGACTCTTCTTTTTTTCCCGTGGCTTCCAGTGCGAGCGCGCGATTGAGCAGTAAATCGGGCTGTTTCGGCGCGGTCTTCAAGCCATTTTCCGCGACGCTGAGCGCGCCCGCAGCGTCTTTTGCGTCGAGCAGGAGCGCTGAGAGGTTCACGCTCGCTTCGGTCAACTTGGGATCGAGCGCGAGCGCGTCCTTGTAGGCAGAAGTGGCGCCCGCTCCGTCGTTCAAACCTTCCAGGGCAACCCCCAAATAAAATGCGGCTTGCGGATCTTTTGGAGCTTCCGTGCGCGCATCGGTCAGAAGGGATTTGGCCTTGGCAAAATCTTGGGCTTTGATCGCGTCGATCGCTTGCGCGACTTTGGGGCTCGAAGCTTTCTCGGTGGCACCGCTCGCCGGTGCCGAATTCGCGGGCGCGGGACTATCGAGCGGCGGAGGCGGAGCTTCGGGCGGTGGCGCGGAACCGCCACAGGCAACCAGCGAAAGCGTGGAGAGCGCGACGAGCGAAGAGAAGAGGCGAAGAGCGCGGCCGGTCGAGATCATGAGTGCTGTGCCTTTTCGAGGTGAGCGATGTTGGCGAGGATTCGGGACTTGATTTCTTCGATGCGCTCGGGTCGCGTTACCTTGGCACCGCTCGAATCCGTGACGTAGAAAACGTCGGCGACCTGCGTGCCTTCGGTGTTGATTTTGGCGAGCGAGACTTGCAAATCGAGATGCTGCAGCGTGTTTGCCAGCCAAAAAAGCAGGCCTTGCTGATCTTTGGTCGTCACTTCAATCACCGAGTGATCGGTCGCGCTGCGGTTGTCGATGCTGACTTCGGTCGGCACCTTCGGTGTCGGGCGATCGGACAACCTGGACTGGCGCGCGCCGCCGGTAACGAGCTCGCTCGGCGTGAGTTCCATGCTGAGCAAGCGGTTGAAGTCGCGCGAGAGCCGCGGGATCGAACCGGTGACCGCGTCCGTAGTTTCGCCGCTCCGCACCCAAAAGAAATCGAGCGCGCGGGTGCGACCGAAGCTGTCGATCCAAGAATAGACTTGAGCGCTGATCACCTTGAAGCGCGCGGCCGCGAGCGTCGCGGTGATCATCGCGAGCAGGCCCGGGCGATCGTCCGCGATGAAGCCGAGTTCGACGTACGGCGACGCGGTCGTCATCACCGTGACGTTGACGTGCTGCATCTGCGCTTGGCGCGCGAAGCGAGAGTGGCGCACGATGTCGCCCGGGTCGTTGTTGTAGAGGTAGCGATCCGGCATCGCGTTCAGGAAATGCTCGAGGAATTCGCGCTCGCCGCGCTCTGGGCACAGCGCGCGCACCTCGGCGCGAATTTGTTCCGCGCGCTCGTTCGAGCGCTCCGACTTGCCGCTGCTCAGCTGGCGATCGGCGCCGACGTAAAGTTCCTCGAGCACGCGCGCTTTCCAGCTGGTGAGCGCGGTCGGGCTGGTCGTGGACACGTCGCAGATCGTGAGCATGTAGAGTTCGCGCAAGCCTTCGCGGCCGTGCACTTCTTCGCAGAACGCTTCGAGCGTGCGCGGATCGTCGATGTCGCGACGGGTCGCGACGTGATACATGCGGAGGTGCTTCAGGATCAGGTGCTGCACCTC
>DASYCL010000652.1:0-1883 GCA_036500245.1 Polyangiaceae bacterium
CGGCGGGATGCAAGCGGGCGCCGGTCACGATCCGAACATCGCGGGCAACGCGACGGATCTGAAAGGCAAGACGATGGACGTGACGGCTGCCGGTGTGGACAGCGGTCAAGGCGCAGCTTCGTCGCAAGTGATTTACGGCGCGGCGGAGCGTGGCTTCGTCGGTCGCGGCTACAAGCAGGTCTTTACGGACTATCAAACCGTTGCAGAACAGGCGCTCAGTCAGGATCAGATTCCATCCGGCTATCGTTTCTATGTGCGCCGCTACTTTCAGCTGATTCGGCCGCGTGAGTGAACTTGCGCTGATTTCCCTGAATTGAGGAGAACGAGATGACGGATGCCGAGCAAGCGCGCGAAGAGGTGAGCGAGTTTCAAAAACGAATCGGCGCGTTGCGCGAAGAAATCGGGCGCGTGATCGTCGGGCAGCGCGACGTGATCGACGGAGTGCTTTCGTGTGTGCTCGGTTCGTCGCACGCGCTGCTCGAGGGCGTGCCGGGTTTGGGTAAGACGATGCTCGTGCGCACACTCGCGGGCGTGCTCGGACTCGAATTTTCGCGCATTCAGTTCACGCCCGATCTGATGCCCGCGGACATCATCGGTACGGTCGTGCTCGACGAAGGCACTTCCGGCGCGCGCACGCTCGAGTTCCGGCGCGGTCCGGTGTTCGCGAACATCGTGCTCGCGGACGAAGTGAACCGCGCCACGCCCAAGACGCAAAGTGCGTTACTCGAAGCGATGCAAGAGCACCGCGTGACGGTCGGCCGCGTGACGCACGTGATCGACGAGCCGTACTTCGTACTCGCCACGCAAAATCCGCTGGAAATGGAGGGCACTTATCCGCTCCCGGAAGCCCAGCTCGATCGATTTTTCTTCAAGCTCGAGGTGCCTTTTCCGACGCGTGACGAACTGCATTCGATCATCGATCGCACCACGACCGACAAGCATGTCGAAGTGCGGCCCGTTTTGAGCCGCGCGCAGATTTTGGAAATGCAGGCGCTGGTCCGGCGCGTACCGGTCGCGCGTCACGTTCAGGACTACGCGATTCGCGTGCTGCAAGCGACGCATCCCACGAGCGAAGAAGCGCCGGAGTTGGTCAAGCGCTTCGTACGCACGGGGGCTTCCCCGCGCGGCGCGCAGGCCATGCTGCTCGGCGCCAAGGTGCGTGCACTATTCGATGGTCGCTTTGCCGCGTCGATTGAAGACGTGAAAGCGACCGCGCCGAACGCGCTCCGTCATCGCGTGCTGCTCAGTTTCGAAGGCGAAGCCGAGGGCGTGGCTTCGGAGCGCGTGGTCGCCGAAATCCTGAAAAAATTGCCGGCGTCGAAGGGCTGAGAGAGGCGATTTTCGTGGGTCTTTTGGACCTATTCCGTCGCGATAGCGGGCCGCGCTCACAGCGGCGCGAGCGCGAGCTGTTCGACGACGACTTTCAGCGCAAGCTCGAGATGCTCGCGCTGGTCAGTCGACGCGTCTTTGCCGGTCGTTTGCGCGCAGAGCGACGCAGCAAGAAGAAGGGCAGCGGTATCGAGTTTGCCGATCATCGCGACTACGTGCCCGGGGACGACTTTCGTTCCGTCGATTGGAACGTGTATCAGCGCTTCGGAAAGCTGCTCGTTCGGCTGTACGAGGAAGAGGAAGATCTCAGCATCTATTTAATCGTCGATTGCTCGACATCGATGGGCTTCGGACAGCGTAAGAAATTCGACCAGGCGCTCAGGCTGTGCGCGGCGCTAGCCTACGTCGGGCTTGCGAATTTGGATCGTGTGACCGTCGTCGGCGTGAACGACGCGGTCATTTCTCGGATGCCGACCACACGCGGAAAAGGGCGCATTTTCAAGGTATTCGAGTTCCTGTCCGAGCTCGAGCCGCGCGGCGTGACCGATCTCGGC
>DASYCL010000653.1:0-1557 GCA_036500245.1 Polyangiaceae bacterium
CTCGCGCTGACGGCGTTCGTCGCCGGTTTGGTCGACGCGGTTGCGGGCGGCGGTGGCCTATTCACGGTGCCCGCGCTGCTTGCGGTCGGCTTGCCGCCGAGCCTTGCTTTGGCGACGAACAAGGGCCAAGCCGCGCCGGGCGCCGTGTCGTCGTTTTGGACTTTTTTTCGTCGAGGCGGCATCGATAGAAAGCGCGCGCCGCTCGGCTTCGCTTGTGGCTTCGCCGGTTCGCTGTTGGGTGCGCGGCTGCTCCTCGCGATGCGTCCGGAGCCGCTGCGCCCGATCATCGCGTTGCTCTTGTTGTTCGCGCTCGCGGTGATGCTCTTGCGCTCGCGCATTCACGTGCGTTCGGCGCCGCTTGCGCACCCGCGGCTGGCTTTGGTTTTGGTGGCGCTCGGCATGGGTCTGTACGATGGATTTTTCGGACCGGGCACGGGCTCGCTCTTGATCGTGCTGTTCGTCACGTTCTTCGGCGACAGTCCGCTGTATGCGTCCGGTAACGCGAAAGTCGTCAACTTGGCGTCGAACCTGGCCGCCTTCGCGACGTTCACGCTACGCGGCGCAGTGCTCTGGCAAATCGCCGCGCCGATGGCGATCGCGAACATCGTCGGCGCGCGGCTCGGCGCGCGCTTGGCATTGCGTCAGGGGGACGGCTTCGTGCGTGTGGTCGTGACCGTCGTGGTGCTCGCGGTTGTCGCGAAAATCGTCTTCGACATGCTCAAATCTGCTCAATTTGCCGCGTTCGCACCAAATCTCTGGCGGTGAAGGAACACAAACCGTATCCCTGAAGCAGTACCTGAAACCGGTTTCTGTCCGGCGCTCGCGCCACCACACTTCAGCCCAAGACTCTCGACCCAGATGCCATTTCCGAAAGACTTCACCTGGGGCGCCGCGGCGGCCTCTTATCAAATCGAAGGCGCAGCAAACGAAGACGGCAAAGGTCCCTCGGTCTGGGACATGTTTTGCAAGACACCCGGCAAAGTGTTTCGCGGACACACCGGTGACGTCGCGTGCGACCACTATCATCGCTACGCCGAAGACGTCGCGTTGATGAAAGAGATTGGCCTCCGAGCGTATCGCTTGAGTATTTCATGGCCGCGCGTGTTGCCCCAAGGCACCGGCCAAAAAAATGAAGCAGGGATCGCCTTCTACGATCGCTTGACCGACGCCCTCCTCGCCGCCGGAGTCGAGCCGTACGTCACACTATTTCATTGGGACTATCCGCTCGCGCTCTACCATCGCGGCGGCTGGCTCAATCCGGACGCGCCGAATTGGTTCGCGGACTACGCGGCGCTCGTCGTCGATCGCTTGTCGGATCGCGTGAAGAGCTGGATGACGTTCAACGAGCCGGCGGTGTTCGTTGGCACCGGTCATCTGCACGGTTATCACGCGCCGGGCGACAAATTGCGCTTCGCCGAGTTCACCCGCGCCGCGCATCACGTCTTGCTCTCGCACGGCAAAGCCACGCAGGTCATTCGCGCGCGCACGAAGCAGCCGTGTCGCGTCGGGTACGCGCCGAACGCGACCGTGCGCATTCCGCACACCGAAAGCCCCGCC
>DASYCL010000654.1:0-5990 GCA_036500245.1 Polyangiaceae bacterium
AGCGGGGCTTTCGCGGCTTCGAGCACGCCGAGCACGGCTTCGCTGACTTCGGGACCGATGCCGTCACCCGGGATCAACACGGCGGTATGGGTGGTCATGTGGCTTGCCTAATACAAATCCGATGCAGTCGGGAGCACCGTCGGTAAAATGCGCGGCGCAAGCGTTGCGCTCGCCGGCGTTACGAATGCAGAATCAGAGGCCAAATGCGGTTTCAAGCAGTGATTTTCGATTGGGGCGGCACGTTGTCCGAGTTCGCCGACATCGAGCTTTACGACATGTGGAAGCTCGCGGCCGCACACCTGGCGCGGGCCAGCGGTCGCAACGAAGCCGAGCTGACGGAAAAGCTCTTGGCCGCGGAGCTTCGCTATTGGGAGGGCGTGAAAACCTCGCAGCGCACCGGCACGCTCGGTGAAATTTTGGCGGCAGAGTCGCGCGCGCTCGGCCTCGACGTCACGAGCGCGGTGCTCGAAGAGACGGCGCAGAAACACCTCGATGCGTGGACACCACACATTCGTCATCACGCGGACGCGGTGCCTGCGCTGCACGCGCTTCGCGCCATGGGTCTGAAGCTCGGCTTGCTTTCGAACACGCATTGGCCAGCCTCGTTCCACGAGCATTTCTTGGAGCGAGATGGCCTGCTCGAGTTGCTCGACGCGCGCGCTTACACCTCGGAGCTCACGCACTCGAAGCCGCATCGCGTCGCGTTCGAACACGTGCTCGGCAAGCTCGGGATCGCGCCGGAGCACGCGCTGATGGTCGGCGATCGACCGATCGACGACGTGTGGGGCGCACAGCAGCTCGGCATGTTCGCGATTTGGCGACCGCACGCGGCCTCGCCCGAGCTCGGCTCCGTCGTACCGAACGCAGTCATTCAATCACTCGCACAATTGCCCAAGCTGCTCGCCTCGCTCTAGTTAGTGGGACCGCCCAGAGAAACCTGCACTTGCGGCGGCTCGGAGCGAACGCGCGCGCCAGGCGGCGGCCCGAGCTCGGCGACGGCTTTGAGCAAACGCACGAGCTCGAGCGGTTTGGTGAGCACCGGCTGCGGCTGTCGTGCCAAAAATTCGCGCGCGTGGGACGCACTTACGCCACCCGTCAAAAACAGCATGCGCTGCGCGAGGTTCGGACGCACGCTGCGAAGCTTTTCGTAAAGCGCTTCGCCGCCGCCGTCCGGCATCATCACGTCGCACACGATCACGTCGACCGCATCGACGGCCAGCGTATCGAGCGCTTGCTGCACTCCGTTCGCGAGCACGACGTCGAAGACCCGAGAAAGCGTGCGTTGAGTCGCGCGACGCACCACGTCGTCGTCGTCGACGAACAGCAGCCGTTGGCGCAAGGGCGGTATGACCGTCTCCGATGCTGGTTCGTCGCTCGGCTCCGCGGCGTGAAGCAAGGAGATTTGCACTTCGGTGCCTTTGCCTTCGGAGCTCTCGACGGCCAGCGTGCCGCCCATCGCTTGCACCAAGCCGGCCGAGACCGCGAGGCCGAGGCCGGTGCCTTTGCCAAGCGGTTTGGTCGTGAAAAATGGCTCGAACAAGCGCGAGCGCGTCTCGGCGCTCATGCCGACGCCGTCGTCGCTCACGTTGACGATCACGCGGTCCGCGCTGGATTCGGCCGAGATGCGCACGCGGCCCGCGTTGCGCGTGTCCGGCGTCGCTTGATAGGCGTTGATCAAAAGGTTGGTCAAAACCTGCTCGAGCATGTAGCGATCGCCGCGCACGCACAGCGCTTCCGGCACGTCCGTCTCGATCACTACGTGTGGCTCGCGCAAGCTCTCGGCGACGCGCACCGCGCCACGCACTGCCGCGGCGACGCGACATGCCGCATTGGTCACGGGATCGGGCGCCGCGGCGCGGCTCGCATCCAGCAAACGGCGCACGATGCGCTTGATGCGCTCGATCGCGACCATGCTGTCGTCGAGCGCGCCGCTGAACTCCTGGAAATCTGGGCGCTTGTTCAGGGCGCGCCGCAGAAACTGCAAGTTGCCCAAGATCGCCGAAAGCGGATTGTTGATCTCGTGGGCCACGCCTGCCGAAAGTTGGCCGAGTGCGCCGAGGCGTTCAGCGCGGACCAGCGCGGCTTGAGCTTGGGCGAGCTTCTGCGTGCGCTCTTCGACCCGCGATTCGAGCTCGCGCTTCAGCGATTCGAGCAATGCGGCGGAGCCGACGAAGCGGCGCGTGACGGATAGCCCGAGCAAGCCCAAAGTGAGCACGAAGCCGATGCCGAGCAGATTCGGACCACCGGACAAACCGGAAGTCGCCAGCATGTCATTCGTCGCGCCGACAGTGATCACGCCCAAAACCCAGGACGAAAGCCGCGCGCGCGGCAAACCGCGGCGATAGTCGAGCAGCACGCGCACGAACGTAGTCACGAGCACCGCGTCGAAGAGCAAGAAGGCAACATCACCCCAAGCAGTCGGCGCTGGGTCGTAGTAATGCACGCCGAGCCAGGCCACATTCCTCACTTCTTCGCGCATCGAATAGGACAGCCCGGGCACGAGCCCGCTCGCAGCGAGCGCGCCGAGGATCGCCAAAAGCACGCGATCCAGCGCGCCGAGCGGGCTTGCTCTCTGCTTCGCCGAATACACGATCCAACCCGCGATGTGCGCTGCGCCGACTGCGATCGACAGATCCCCCAACGTCACGCGCATGTGCATCGACACGTTGGGCAGATACGTAACGATGTCGAAAATCGAAAACAGCGCGGCCGAACCGCCGATCAGCGCGAGCAAACGCTCTTCGCGCCAGCCGGGTGCCATCGAAAACACCAGCGCCAGCACCGTCACGAACACGCCCACGCACGCCGCCATCACGACAAAGATCAAGGCGAGGTTATAAGCGGGCATTGCTCGAGCTCAGGTTCCGCGCAATCTACAAGGGTAGCGCAGCTTCCGCGCTGCCTCCACCTACACCCGGCACGGCACGGCAATCCGCCAGCGTAAACGCCCGCCGACCTCAAGAACAGCTTCCTTCCGCTGTAGCGGTTTTGCAGAGAAACGGTCGAGCGAGCGGTGCCGGCGCGGTCGGACGGGATGCTCGTTTTGGCGCGCGGCGCTCGCATTTGCGCGTCGGTGTCCGTTCGAGGTTGCGGAGCGCGCGGAATACATCGCTCGAGAGTCGGCGCTGAACGGCGATGGCCGGCAATGGCCAGCGCGTTTGCGTTGATTTTTCGCGCTTTTCTCCTCGGCACGCGCGCTGCTCCTTCCACGCCGCATGCCCGATGGCGCACACACCCAAACGATTTGCGGCCCCACGCTCGGCCTCGCCGTCGCGGAAGCCAGCACGTTGATCGGGCTCGATGCGCACGCCATCTCGGTCGAAGTTTCGTCCACGCGCGGGCCGTCTTTTTTTCAAATGGTGGGGCTCGCGGAGGCCGCGGTGCGCGAGTCCCGCGTGCGCGTGCAGAGCGCGCTCGCTCGCCTCGGCGTTTTGCTTGACGAATACGCGATCACGGTGAACCTCGCGCCGGCGGATGTACGAAAGAGCGGCGCGGCGCTCGATCTCGCGATCGCGGTCGGCATCCTGGGCGCGATCGGGGTGGTGCCGCCGCACGCGCTCGAAGGCATGCTGTTCGTCGGTGAGCTCTCGCTCGACGGCAGATTGCGCCCCGTGCGCGGCTTGCTCCCACAACTTTGCGGCGCGCGCGCCCGCGGCATCGTCAGCGCGATCGTGCCCGACGGCAACGCGGCGGAAGCCGGACTCGCCACGGGAGTCGCGGTATTTCGCGCCGAAACACTGGCCATGATCGTGGCGCACTTGCTCGACGAACGCGCACTTGCTCGGGTGCCGCGCACCGAGTTCAAGCCGGAACTGTCGCACACCGGGCTCGATTTGCGAGACGTGCGCGGCCAAGCCACGGCGCGCCGCGCGCTCGAGATCGCCGCAGCCGGCGGGCACAACCTCTTGATGATGGGACCGCCGGGCAGTGGCAAGACCATGCTGGCTCGACTCTTACCGACGATCTTGCCGCCGCTCCGCTTCGAAGAAGCCATTGCGTGCACGGCGATCCACAGCGTGGCCGGGCTCTTGCCGAACGATCGCGGCATCGTCAGTGAGCGGCCATTTCGTTCACCGCACCACTCGGTAAGCGAACCCGGGCTCGTCGGCGGCGGGGATGTGCCGCGGCCGGGCGAAGTCAGCCTCGCGCACCACGGCGTTTTGTTCTTGGACGAACTCGCGGAGTTCAGTCGCTCGGCGCTCGAGGCATTGCGCCAACCGCTCGAAGACGGCTTCGTGCACATCGCGCGTGCGCGCGCTCGCGCTCGATTTCCGGCACGACCGCTACTGGTCGGCGCGGCGAATCCGTGCGCCTGCGGGCATTTCGGCCATCCGCGTCTGAGCTGCCGCTGCGCGGACGCCGCGCGCGAGCGCTATCGCGCGCGCCTCTCGGGTCCACTGCTCGATCGGCTCGATATTCACGTCGCCGTGCCGCCGGTCGAAGTTTCGGCGCTGACGCGGAGTCCCAAGGGTGAAAGTTCCGAATCGGTGCGCGCGCGTGTCACGCTCGCACGCGAAATCCAACTGGCGCGGGCGCGAGGGCTTCGCCTGCATCACGGCTTGAATGCGCTGCTCAGCGGCTCCGAGCTCGAAGCGGTCGTCGAATTGGAGACCGAGAGCCGCAAATTGATCGAGGTCGCGGTGAGTCGGCTGGGGCTTTCGGCGCGTGCCTTCACCAAAGTGCTGCGCGTCGCGCGCACGATCGCCGATCTCGAAGGCTCGAGCGCGGTGCGCACGCCGCACGTCGCGGAAGCGATTCAAGGCCGCATTTTGGGAGCTTCGTCCGCCATGCGCGGCTGAACTCGACGCAGTACGACTTCGGTCGCGCGCGCCTTCGACGGCCCGCGCGAACCCAAGAAAAAAAAGAAGAGGCAGTCATGAGTGAAGAAAAGAAATCCGCGAAACAAGAAGCTTTGCGCCAAGTCGTGCAAGGTCTCGAAAAAACCTACGGCCAGGGCACGATCATGCAACTCGGTGGTGCTGCGCCGGATCCGATCGCGGTGATCCCCAGCGGCGCACTCGTCTTGGACGAAGCGCTCGGGGTCGGCGGATTTCCGCGCGGGCGCGTGGTCGAGATCTTCGGCCCGGAGTCGAGTGGCAAGACCACGCTCACGCTCCACGCCATTGCCGAAGCACAAAAGGCCGGCGGCACTGCCGCGTTCATCGACGCCGAACACGCCTTCGATTTGCGCTACGCGCGCGGCATCGGCATCGATTTGAAAAAGCTGCTCATGTCGCAGCCCGATTGCGGCGAACAAGCGCTCGAGATCGCCGAAGCACTGACCCGTTCCGGCGCGGTCGATTTGGTCGTGATCGACTCGGTCGCCGCGCTCGTGCCCAAAGCCGAAATCGAGGGCGACATGGGCGACGCGCACATGGGCTTGCAAGCTCGGCTGATGAGCCAAGCGCTGCGCAAGCTGACAGCCATCGCGCACAAGACAGGGACCACGTTGATGTTCATCAACCAGCTGCGCATGAAAATCGGCGTCGTGTTCGGAAACCCGGAAACGACCACCGGCGGCAACGCGTTGAAATTCTTTTCCAGCGTGCGGCTCGACGTGCGACGCATCGGCAAAGTGACGGTGGGCGAGAACGTGGTCGGCAACCGCACGCGCGTGAAGGTGGTCAAAAACAAGGTCGCCTCACCGTTCGCGGAAGCGGAATTCGACATTCGCTGGGGCACCGGCATCGACACGGGCGCAGACTTGGTCGAAGTCGCGGTGCAGGCCGGCGTGCTCGAGAAAAACGGCTCACATTTCTTGTTCGCAGGTAAAAGCATCGGCCAAGGCCGCGACAAAACCCGCGACGCGCTGCTCACGGATCCCGCGCTGTTTCAGGCCGTGCGCAAGAAGACGCTCGAAGCGCTGCCTTCGCAGGCTCAGCGACTCGAAAAGAAGCACGCGGCTTAGCTTCGAGAGTTGGGTTCAGCGCTGCCGGCGCTCTCTGCACTGGTAGCCCCGATTTCGGCCCCGGCGCCGGTCGGCTCGTCGC
>DASYCL010000655.1:0-1858 GCA_036500245.1 Polyangiaceae bacterium
GTCGAGCGTGCTGCGTCGGCTGGGCATTCCGACTCCGAAGACGCGACTCAGCGCGTTGCTATCGCTGGGAGCGCTTCGGCTGCGAATCCGGCTGCGCAATTTTCGCTATCGCGCGCGCAATGAGAGCGACGTGACGCCAATCACGCTCGCGCGGCTCGACAGTGCGTGGATGGCGGCGACCTGCCTGACCATGTTCGACGGCATTCGGAGCGCCGAACTGCAGTGCCGCACGACGTTACTCGCGCTGCACGCGGGCACGCCACTGCAAGTATTGCGGGCGCACACTTCCGAAGCCATTTTTCTCGCACTCGCGGGGCAAGCACTGCGACCGAGGATCCAACGCGCGTTACACACGGCATCGGTTCTCGCTGGCGAACTCGGACACCCACCTGCTCGCGCTTGGGTCGCGTTGAGTCGAGGGGCAAGCGCGTTCTTTTTGGGCGAGTGGGCCGAGAGCGAAGAGGCATGCGCCAATGCCGAGGCGATATTCCAGGACCGACCGGGTGCTTCGTTCGAACTGGCAAGCGCCCGCGCGTTCAAGGTTTGGTCGGCGATGATGCGCGGTCGCTTCGCCGAAGTATTGAATCGAGTACCTGATTACGTCGCCGACGCCGAAAAACGCGGTGATTTGTACGCGGCCACCTATCAGATGACGAGCTTCAGCAACGTCGCCTGGCTCAGCCGGGACGATGTTGAGGAGGCGCGACGCATGCTCGCACTCGCCGAGAGTCGGTGGCCGAGCAAACACTTCGACGTACCGCGCTATTCGAACATGGTAGCGGCCGCTCATATCGAACTCTACGACGGCCGCGGTGGCGCGGCCTATCAGCGCATTACCCGTGACTGGGCATCGCTTCGTTGGGGAGTCGCGTTTCGTGCTCAGATCACGCGCTTTGGCATGCGCTTCGTTCGTGGCTTGGCCGCGCTGGCTGGCTACGACGAGCGCGCCGATCATTCTCTGCTTCGTGACGCGGAATCCTGCGCGCGGGCGATCGCGGCCGAGCGCGTGACCTGGAGCGGATGTTTTGCGGCGATACTGCTTTCCGGTGTCGCCCACCGGCGAGGCGATGCGTCGCAAACCCTACGTTATCTGTCGGAAGCCGAAACGAAGGCTCGAACGACCGGCATGCTGCTGCATTGCGCGGTCGTGCGTTATCGTCGCGGCGAGCTGATCGGCGGCGATCAGGGACGCGGTTTGATCGATGAAGCGCTCAGCTTCATCGAAGCCGAGCAGATCAGAAATCCAGCGAGCATGTTAGGTATGTTGAGTCCGCGGGTTTCGACCCGTTGAGATTCGCCGCAGCAGGTTGCGCGGCCAGGTCCTTGGACGATCGGGGAGGCCGCGCTTGGCGCAAGTCGAGCCGCGCATGGCGCAAGTCGAGCCACCAGAGGCGTAGCGCGCTGAGCGCGAGTTGCTCAAAATTCATCGAATCTCCACGATCCGACGCTGGGCAGCGTTCCCTCGAATCCCGGAGCTCCGAAGGCATGAGTCTTGCTGTTGAGCCGGCGCTGATGTCGACCGCTATCTTCAATCTGGCTTGGCAAAAGTGCAAAGCGTGGCTTCGCTCCGGCGAGCTCACCGTACTTCTGATTCTGGCTGCCGTGGTCGTCACTTTTACTTACAAGTGGCAGCTCTTTTCGATTCACCCGCCGTTCATCACCCATTTGGGTGGTGAGTACTACAATATCGCCGCTGCGCTCGCCGAAGGGCGTGGTTATAGCGACCCATTTGGCGCTCTCGACGGGCCGACTGCTTGGATGCCACCGGCGTTCACCTTCTTGCTCGCAGCTCTGATTCGTGTGCTCAAGAGTAAGGAGCTGGTCGGCGAAGCAGTCGTCGTTCTGACCGGGATTTCTT
>DASYCL010000656.1:0-8332 GCA_036500245.1 Polyangiaceae bacterium
CCCGCGCAGCAAGCTCGAGCGGCCTCCGCGCTGCCAATGAATCAGCACGCGCGACGACGGCGCGAGCGGCTCACCGGCGAACAAGAACGCTCCGAAACAGCCGAAGGCCCAGATCAACGCGCCGTCCGCATAGGCCCATTCGGCGCTTCGCGCCGCGAACGTCACGAGCCCGAGCGCGGCGCTGAAGAGGGGCATCGAAACCAAAAACCAAACCCGGAGCCGCGTCGAGCGATCGTCGCTGGGCGAGCCCATGTTCGCGACCGTGACCTCATAGAAGAGCCAGGCTGGGATGGCGCTGAGCACCGCCGGCAGGAACAGCAAGAACGCGAGGTAGCCGAGGCCGAAGTCCGCCCGCACCAGCGCCGTCGGCAGCCACACGGGCGGTCCGCCGGGCACGCCCGGCCATTGTTCGTGCGCGGCGAACGAAAGACCCACGCCGGCCGCGCCGTAGACCGTCATCGACACCGGCAGCGCAAACAAGAGCGTGACGATGATGGCCGCCGCCGGGCTCGAAAACTTGGCACTGATCGAGAGCCCGAAAGCCACGGAAAGCGCGGCAAATACGAACAAAAGTAGGAACGCGAGCAATACCTCGGTCGCAGTGACGCCGCCGAACAAGAAGGGCAGCGCGCCGACCGGCACGAGCATCACGATATAAAGCGATATGTAAGTGAACGCGGCGAGGAATTTTCCGCGCGCGATCGTGCGCGGGTCGAGCGCCGTGAGTTGCAAAGCTTCCCAGGTGCGCCCGCTGCGTTCGCCCGCGATGGTGTTCGCGGCCACCGCCGGCCCGACCCAAGTCACGACCGCGAACGCGAGCGAAAAAAAGGTATGGAAGATGCCCACACCGACCTTGGCGGGCTCCGCGCTCGTGCTCGCCACGCCGCCGACCGAGCAGATCAAGAGCGTCATCATGCCGGTCACGACGGCGAGGATGACCGGTGTGCGCTGGAGCCGCGCGGCTTGCCGGAGCTCGCGCATCCAAACCGGGTTGGGCTCGTCGCGCAAGCGTTGATAGAACGAACTCGGCCTCGCCGCGCGGCTCGACGGCGGCAGCGACGCGGGCGGCAGTGAGGCGGGTGCGTCGGTCATTGCAGATCTCCGCGCGTGACTTCGAGGAAGATGCGCTCGAGCTCGTTGCGCTCGGGCTCGACCCCGACGATGCCGACACCGCGCGAGACCAAGTGGCGCACGACTTCGGCCACGAAGCGCTCGTCCCCGACGTAGTTCACCGAGAGCTGGCCGCCGGGGCCGGCTTCGACGCCCAGCACGCCGCCGCCGCCCGCAATCAGCGGCACGACGACACTCGAATCGCCGATCACGCGCAGCTTGAGCTTTTTGCGCGCGCTCGCCGGGACGACCACACCACCCGCGGTTTGCACGTCGAGCCGCGGGGCTGCGTTCGGGTCTGCGGGTTGAAACGGTTGGTGCGGGATGAGGATGGGTTCGCCGTTCGCGCCGGAGCCTCCACGCTGCGCGGCCAAGCGTTCCGCAATTTCCGCGATGGGTCCGGCGACGACCAGCGCGCCGCGCTCCAAAATGCCGATCGAGGTGCAGACGTCGCTCAGCTCGGTGAGGATGTGGCTGGAGAGAAAAATGGTTTTGCCGAGCTCTTTCAGCTCGAGCAAGAGATCGCGCACTTCGATCCGCGCGCGTGGGTCGAGATCGCTCGCGGGTTCGTCGAGCACGAGCACTTTCGGGTCGTGCAAGAGGATGCGCGCGATCTGCAGCCGCTGCTTCATGCCCTTGCTCAGCTCGGCAACCAAACGATTCTCGAGTTTGCCGAGCTCGGTCAGTTCGATCACCGTGCCGACCACCGAAGGGTCGGGTACCGCGTAGGCCGAGGCGAAGAATTCGAGGAACTCGCGCACCGTGACGCGCTCGTACACGCCGGCGTGGTCCGGCATATAGCCGATGATCTTACGCACGCGCTCGGGATCGACGGCCACGTCGATGCCGTCGATTTCGACGCGCCCGGAGAGCGGCTCGAGCAGCGTCGCCATGACGCGAATGGTCGTGGTTTTGCCGGCACCGTTTGGGCCGATGAAACCGAAAATTTCGCCTTGTCCGACCTCGAAGCTGACATCGCGCAAGACGTCCCGGTTGCCGAAGCGGTGCCACAAGTGTCGCACGCGAATCGCCGGCACCGACAGAGCCGCGCTTGCCGCGTCGCTCATGGCACCCCCCCAAAACCAATCACGCGCACGAGCACGCGATCGACGTCGAGTCGGAGGCCCGAGTCGGAAGTTTTACCTTCGCCGCCTTCGAGCTCGCCGATCAGCACCGGCACGTCTTCCGGCCACCAGTCGACTTCATTGCCGCCCAGCGTCTCGAGCGCGTCCCAGGCGGCGCCGATGCCCTTGGCGTCTACTTCGGCGTCCTTGCGGAAGCCGTCGACGGAGAGCGCGTGCGCGCCAGTTCCGCTCGCGGTCATCGTGAAGTGCCCGAGCAGGCGACCGCTTTGCACGCTCACGGTTTGGCCGTCAGCGATCTTCGGAAAATAGACGAAGCCTTCGTGCGGCGGTTTCACGACCACGCCGAGCAGATCGCGCGCGCAGCGGTTTTTGATTTGGAGCGTGCCGTCCGCGCCTTCGGTGAGGCTCACGCCGGCGCCGACGCTGGTGAAGCCGTCTTCGCGCACGACCTCCACTTCCCAGGGTTTTTCTCGTAGTTTTTCCAGGCGCAGGCCGTCGCGATCCATGACCAAGTCGCGCGAGATGTCTTCCGGATCGCCGACGACGTCGAGCACGTCACCGCGCGCGGCGCGCACGGTGAGATCGCCCGCGGACGAGCCGTACAAGCCGCGGAAGCGCGTGACCGCGGATTTGGCCATGCCCGCCCCAGCCTCGATCAGCGTGAGGTGGCGCGCGCGCCCGCTGACGCCCTTACCCAAAACGCCGAGCACGACGATCCCCACGAGCGCGAACAACGCCCAGAGCGGCAAATACAAAAGCGCGCGCAGTGGATGACCGCGGCGCTGCGCGAAGAAAAAATTGAGCGGACCCGCGAGCGCCGCATAGAGCAACAGCAAGAGAGCCGAGACGACGATCGTCCAGCGCGTGCTCTCGTTCGGATCGAGCACGCGCCGGATGCCACCGAGCCGTGAATCATCGAGGCCGGCCTCGCCGTGCGGCAAGGCCACGACGTTCGCGCGGTCCCAAGCATGACGAATTAGATCCACGATCTTGAGCCGCACCCAGATGTCGTTCGCGCCGAGCTCGCTGTCCGGGTTGAAGGCCAGAAAATGCACTTCGCCGAGGCCGTAGCTGCACGACTCGCCCCACGGGCTGACGCGCAAATTCGCGCCGCTCAGCCCGAAAAACGTGGCCGCGAGCTCCGGCGACGGCTCGGCGTTTTGCAACGCGATGCGCGGTTCGCCGGTCGGCGAAGCTTTACCCACGCCGTCCACGCGCACCGCGAATTGCGAAACTTGGCCGAGCGCGCGCGCGGCCGCGCTGCTCTTCACGCGCCCGCCCGCGAGCGCTTCGAGCCACGGACTCTGAATGTCTTCCGGACGATCGCTCACGAGCGCGAGCGCGCCACCGCCGAGCACCCAAGAGAAGAGCGCATCGCGCGCGGGTGCGGGCAACGTTGAAATCGTGCGCCCGCTCGCGAGTACGAGCGTCGCGCTAGCGTAGCCTGCCGCGAGATCGGGCAACACGAGTTCGCCGGTGTTCGGGTTTTGTTGGGGGATCGTCACCGACAGCGTCGCGCCGCCATAAGCGTAACCGTAGGCGCGGCGTTTGATCGGCATCGGCGCGGCGTTCAACGCCACCGCGATGCGACTCGGCGACGACAAATCGAACAGCAGCGGATCGAGCGCTCGCACCGGCGAGAGACGTTCGGACGCGAGCTCGTCTCCCTTGGCGTCGACCGCGACGACTCGCGTTTCGCCCATCCGCGCGACCAAGCTGTGGCTCGGCAAAAGCAAGGAAACGCGGCTCTTGCCCGCGAGCGCGAACGGCGCCCGCGATAGCGCGCGCGACGGCCCGTCCGAGCGCACTGGGCTGAACGAAATCGGACGCGCGTGCAGCTCCAGGAAGCCGCTCAGCGGCTGATCGCCCGTGTTTTCGAGGCGCAAATACAACTCGCCCCAACCGTCGACCGAGGGGCTGCCGGCGCCGAGCACGGGCGTGGCTTCGATGCTGAGCGCGCTTTGCGCGCGCGCTTCACGACCGAACCAGCACAACGCCACGCACACGAGCGCGAGAATGCGAGCGAGCCGCGGCAAATCTCACACCCCTTGCACCGCGCGCTCGACGCCTTCCGGTCGCGTCGCGACGGCCGCGAGCAATTCGCGCACGATCTGATCCGGCGACACGCCGTCCGCCTCGCCCTCGAAGCTCAGCAAAATGCGATGCCGTAACACGGGCGGTGCGGTCTTCTGCAAATCCGCGAACGCGACGTGCGCGCGCCCTTCGAGCAGCGCAACGGCTTTCGCCGCGAGCACCAGCGACTGCGCGCCGCGCACGCCCGCGCCGTAACGCACCGCGCGGCGCACGATCGGCGGCGCATCGCTCGACTCCGGCCCGCTCGCGCCGACCAGTCGCGCGGCGTAACGCAGCACGGGCTCCGCGACCGCCACTTCGCGACACAAAGCTTGCAGTTGCTTCACTTCTTCTTGGCTCAAGACGCGTGCAGGCTCGGCCGTTGCCTTGCCCGTCGTGCGCCCGAGGATTTGCGTGAGCTCGTCTTCGCTCGGCGTCGGTACCGCGATTTTCAGCAAAAAACGATCGAGCTGCGCTTCGGGCAACGGATAAGTGCCCTCCATCTCGATCGGATTTTCGGTCGCGAGCACGAAGAACGGCTCTTCGAGCGCGTGGCGCGAGCCGGCGATGGTGACGGCATGCTCTTGCATCGCCTCGAGCAGCGCGCTCTGCGTCTTCGGCGTAGCGCGATTGATTTCATCCGCGAGCACGACTTGCCCGAAGATCGGCCCGCGATGCAGCTCGAAGCGACCCGCGCGGCCGGCGCTATTGGCGTCCATCACGAGAACATTGGTGCCGGTCACGTCACTCGGCATCAAATCGGGCGTGAACTGGATGCGCGAGAAGCGCAAATCCAAACACGACGACAGCGTGCGCACGAGCAGCGTCTTGCCGAGTCCCGGGTTCCCCTCGAGCAGCACATGCCCGCCCGCGATCAGCGCCCAGAGCACCTGCTCGACCACCGCATCTTGCCCAACGATGACCGTCCCAATCGCGTCCTTCAACCGAACGCTCGTCTCACGAGCCTGAGCCAGGCGTGCTTCGAAACTCTGCGCGGGTTCGGTCATTGGGATGAGCTCGGTGAATGAGCTCAACGAGCATAGCCGGAATTGTTTTCCGGATCTCTCTGCTCTTTCTCCGCTCTTTTCGCGCCCGAGCGCGCGCGAAGCCTTCGGGCTCGCCCGCCCGGAAATAAAACAAAGCTACAGATTCGTCGGGCTGATCACAGTTTTAGAAGGAGAGGCGGCCACGTTAAAACTGACCGAACAGGCGCCCGCCGCGTAACTCGAAGCGCGAGCGGCCACGCATCGTGCACGCGCAGGGCCAAAAAAATCCAGGACGCGACAACCACTCAGTTCAGCTCAAGCTAGCAGTCCAGGACAACCCTAAGGCTCGAAGTACCGACCCACTTGCTCTCTATATTCTTCCGGGATGTCCGAGTGGTCCACCGCGCCAACTTCGGTTTGCTGCGCGCTGCCGAGTGAACCCGCGCCAAGTTCGTTCGCGGTTTCGCCAGCGCGAGCTGGCGCGCGGCCGAGCGTTGCGCCGTGCATCGGTGCGCCAGGCAAGATGCGCGGATCGGCCTTGGCGCGCAGTTCTTTGCCCGCAACTTCCGGCGTGGAGCCGGCGTGATCGCCGGTGCCGGTATCGTGATGACTGCCTGGGCCGCCGCTGCCGTCCGAGTTGTCACCTTTGCCGCCCGGGTTCGCACCGCTACCCGGCGAGCCTTCGCCGTCCATCGGGATCGGTACCGCGCCGAGGCCGCGCTCTGCGGCCGAGCCGCCGCGATCGGCCTCGCCGAGACCTTGCTCGCGCTTCGAGTCGTCGCTCGGGTCGGGCTGGGCCATTTCTTTGAGCTGTTTCTTCAGCTCTTCCACGCCGTCTTCGCTGGAGAGCTTTTTGGCCATTTCCGCGAGTTGCTTTTTGCTGAGCGGCGTGGCGTCACCGTCGGCGTCTTCGAGCTGCTTTTGCATGCGCTCTTGCAGGCGCTTGCGCTCTTCGGGCGTGAGGCCTTCGAGCGCTTTTTCCAGGGCTTCGCTCAGGCGCTGCTCGGCTTTCGGATCGCCTGAGCTGCCGAAGTCTTTCAAATCTTGTTGGGCTTCGGGCGAGAGTTTGTTTTTGAGCCCTTTGGCGAATTCGCGCAGTACTTCCGCGTGCGCTTCGCGCTTGTCGAACAGGCGGCGTTCGGATTCGAGCGCTTCGCCGAGGCCTTTCGCGCCTTTGTCGCGCGCGGCTTTGGCGGCTTCTTCGAGCGCTTCTTTCGCCGCTTCGCGATCGCTCGTTTCGGCGCGATTGGCGAGCTTCTGCATCTCGTCGTCGAAGGCCGTGAGATCGCCGTTGCCGAGCGCTTTCTGCGCGTCGCGGAGCGACGGGTTCTTGTTGAAGGAGCGGAGCGCCGCGTCGAGCCCTGGCCGATTCTGTTGATCGCCGAGCTTGAGCCGTTCGGCGGCGATGCCGTCGCGGAGCTTCGCGATTTCGGACAAGGCTTCGCGCTTCTCGAGGCCTTTCGCCAAATCCGCGCGCAGCTTCTTGGCTTGCTCGGCGAGCGCTTTGAGGCGTGCGTCTTGTTCCGGCGTCTGGCCGCGCAAATGTTCGAGCGCTTCGATCTGCTCGAGGCCCTTCAAATGCTCGATCTTCACGCGCTCGATGCCTGGCGGAGCCGCGACGACGGGCGGCGCTTTGGGCAGCGGCGCGAGGCTGATCCCGACGATCGCAGCGGCGCCGAGCGGCACGAGCGCGTGGATGCGCGACCACACGCGCGGTTTGACCTGCGCGCGGTCGGCCTTTTCGAGCACGTTCGCGGCGCGCTCGACGACGTGTGACAGCGCAGGTTCGCTCGCGCCGTCCGTCTCGGCGTGGAGCGCGGTCGTCACTGTTTCGTGGCTGCCGAGGCGCGCGTCCAAATAGAGCGCCACGTCTTGATCCGACCAGCGGCGGCGCGTCCCCACATAGCCGCCGATGGCCGCGCCGAGCACCCCCAAACCCAAGGCAAAAGGACGCTCGTGACCGAAGCGCAACGCCCACATCGCGAGCGCGCCCGCCGCGCCGAACACGAGCCCGAACGCCGCGCCGCTGAGCGCGCGCGTCAAGGTTCGACGCAGGTGAACGCGGCTCGCGAGCGCGTGGAAGCCGCGCTGGAAGTCGCTCTTTCGCTCGCTCGCCACCAAGACGAATTTAGCTTAGCGCTGCTTGACTCAGGCAACCAGGTGGTAGGCTCGACGCGGCGATGAACGAAGCGAAAATCACGGTGCCCGCGCTCTTGGCACGCAAACAGCGCGGTCCGAAAATCGCGGTACTCACGGCTTACGACGCGACCATGGCGCGCCTGCTCGACGAAGGCGGCGCGGACGTGCTCTTGGTCGGTGATTCGCTCGGCATGGTGGTGCAGGGGTTGCCGAATACGTTGCCGGTGACGTTGGAAGAGATTTGTTATCACGGGCGCGCAGTGGCGCGCGCGGCGCGACGCGCGCACGTGGTCGGTGATATGCCGTTCATGAGCTATCAAGCGTCGGTCGAACGCGCGCTCGACAGCGCGGGGCAAATGCTCAAGAACGGCGGCTTCGAAGCCGTAAAGCTCGAAGGCGGCGTGCGCTTCGCCGAACACATTCGCGCGCTGACTTCCGCGGGCATTCCGGTGATGGCTCACGTCGGGCTCTTGCCGCAATCGGTGCACGCGATGGGCGGCTTTCGCGTGCAAGGCAAAGCCGAGGCTGACGCCGAACGCGTGCTCGCAGACGCGCGCGCCGTGGCCGAAGCGGGCGCGTACGCCGTGGTGCTCGAGGGCATTCCGAGCGAGCTCGGCCAGCGCATCACCGAAGCGATTCCGATCCCGACCATCGGTATCGGCGCGGGTCCGGGTTGCGACGGCCAAGTCTTGGTTTGCTACGATTTCCTCGGCATGTATCCCGACTTCAAGCCGAAGTTCGTGAAGCACTTCGCCGAGCTCGGCTCGCAAATCGTGGCGGCCACGCAAAGTTACGTGAACGAAGTGCAATCCGGCGCATTCCCCAGCGCCGCGCAGAGCTTCGGCGCGGCCGCAAAAAAGCAGCCCGCGGTCGACACGGGCGGAAAAGCGGTGCTCGGCCTGCCCCCGAAGGGCTACGGCCCAGCAAGCGACGACTCAT
>DASYCL010000657.1:0-4130 GCA_036500245.1 Polyangiaceae bacterium
TCGCGCACCACGTCGCGCATTCAGGCCGCGCTGCACAAAGCCAGCGCAAAAGCCTGATTTCTTCGTCTCGTTGAGCACGCGCCGGGCTTGGTTTTCGCGGCTCCGACAAAGTTGAATGCGCAACTAAGAAAGCAAGTTGCCCATTCAACTTCGGATTGAGCGCGAAAAGGGCCCCGAATTTCGACACGCGCAGTACGGCCGCATTTAGTGGCGTAGTGGCGTGCTACGCTGTTTCTGCGCGCACGCTGCGGCGTAGCGCGGGGAAACTCGCCATGACCAGCCTGGAAGACGAAAGCGACAGCGAGCTCCGCGCGCTCGTCGGCAGCGTCGTCTCCGGCAAGTACAAAGTCGATCGCTTGATCGGCCGCGGTGGCATGGGCGCGGTGTTTCAAGCCACGAACCTCGGCATCGGCAAGCGCGTCGCGCTCAAATTCTTGGACCAAGAGTCGGCCAAGAACCGCGAAGCGAGCCAGCGTTTTCAGCGCGAGGCCGAAGCCGCGGGCATGGCCGAGAGCGCGCACATCGTGCAGATCTTCGACTCGGGCACGAGCGAAAGCGGACTGCCATTTTTGGTGATGGAGCTGCTCACCGGCGAGGATTTGCGCGCGCGCTTGCGCCGCGAAGGCCGGCTCGAAGTCAGCGCCGCGCTCCGCATCACGAGCCAAGTTCTGCGCGCCTTGGTGCGCGCTCACGCGGCCGGCATCGTGCACCGCGATTTGAAGCCGGACAACGTGTTCCTGTGCGCGCGCGACGACGATCCGTCGTTCGTGAAAATCGTCGACTTCGGCATTTCCAAAGTCGCGCGTGCGCGCGGCGCCATCACGCTGACCAACAAAGGCACCGTGCTCGGCACCGCATATTACATGTCGCCCGAACAAGCGCAGTCGTTCCACGACATCGACGGCCGCACCGACTTGTTCAGCGTCGGCGCGATCTTGTTCGAAATGCTCGCGGGCTCGCCGCCGCACACCGGCCGCACCTATGAAGCCGTGCTGATCGCGATCTGCACGCAAGACGCGCCGGACTTGCGCGCGCTCGTGCCCGAAATTCCGGTCGCGGTCGCCGCGCTCGTGAAAAAAGCGCTGTCCCGCGAGCGCGAGCACCGCTTTCAATCGGCCGAAGATTTTTTGGGGGCGCTCAGCGCGGCGATGGGCGGCACTGGGGTGGACGCGAGCGGACCTGCCCCGATTGTCAGCGCCCGCACGCCGAACGACCCAGTCACGACGCGCGCGTTCGTGCGCAAACGCTACGGCACGCTCGTCGCAGGCCTCGTCGCGACGCTCGCGGGCTTCGCGCTGACGGCGTACTTCGTCGCCAAAGGCCATGCCTCGCAGAACGCGAGCGCAAATAAGGAAGCGCCGAGCAACGCGCCGTCCGCCGCGCTTGCGGCGAACGCGAGCGCAGCGCCACCGATCGTGACGCCAGTCGCGAGCGTGAGCACGAGCGCGCTAGCCGTCTCGAGCACGCCGCCCGCGCGGCCCGCGAGCTTGGAGCCCGAAAAGCCGCACCATCCGCCAGCGCCGAAGCCGAGCGCGCACGTCGCGGCCGGCCTCACACTCAGCACCAAAGAGCCATAAATCCCGCCGCCGCGCGCGCGAGTATGATAGGCGGAGGTGTGATGCGCGCGCGCGCCTTGGTGGTGATCGGCTGTGTGCTCGCCGCGCTCGCGGCGTCGTCACGGAGCGTCCGCGCCGCTGCGAATGACGGCGCGAGTAGCGCGAGCCCGAGCACCGCCGTCGCGCTGCCCGCGAACGCCGCCCCTGCCCCGAAGCCGCCCGCGAGCACGCCGGATCAAACCGCCGAAGCGCGCCGCCACTTCAAGCTCGGTATTCGCCTGTACCAAGACGCGAATTACCCCGGCGCGCTCGCCGAGTTCGAAGCGGCGTACGCGGCGAAGCCGGGCGCGGGTTCGCTGCAAAACGTCGCGCTGTGCCAGAAGGCATTGTTTCGCTATCGCGAAGCCGCGGCCACGCTCGAGCAGTTGCTCGAAAAGCATGGCAATGAATTGAACGAAGGCGAACAAAAAGCGGTGCGAGGCGCGATCGCCGAGCTGTCCGGCTTGGTCGGCTCGATCGTCGTCAATGTCGAACCGAGCGACGCGAGAGTCACGATCGACGGTCGCGCCGTCGCGCCGAGCGAGCTCCGCACCGGCGTGGACGTGAATGTCGGCGAGCACGAAATCATCGCGGACGAGCCGGGCTACGCGCGACTCACGCGCGTAGTCAGCGTCGCTTCCGGCCAGAAAAAGCTCCCCGTCGAAATGAAGCTCAAAGCGACGGACGGCTTTTTGAACATCGTCGCCGACGATCCTTTGGCGGCCATCGCCGTCGACGGCGAAACGCGGGCGTTCCACGATTGGCACGGCAGCGTGAAGCCCGACGCCGACCACCTGGTGCAAGTCTTCCGCGAGGGCTTCGAGAGCTACGAGACGACGGTCACCGTCGCGGTCGGCCAAACGCGCGACGTTCACGCCGCGCTCGGGCCGCGCATCGCCGGAACTTCGGCGCAAACCACGAAGCCCAGCGCGCTACCGCCGCCCCCACCGAGCCGCGTGATCAAAGGTTACTACGGCTTGCTCACGCTCGGCGTACTCGGCCTCGGGCAACACCCGCTCGAGCTCACCAGCACGAGTTCCAGCGGCACCATGGGCACGATCGGCCTGCGCGGCGGCTATCGCTTGTTCGCGCCCGTTGCGGTTGAAGTGATGCTCGACTTCGGCAAGCTCGCAGTCGACGACGCGACGAGCAGCGGCTCGGACGTCAAACGCAAGTACACCATCGCCACCGTGCGCTTCGGTCCGAACCTGCGCTTGATGACCACGGGCAAAACGTTGCGCTTTTCCGCGACGCTCGGCGCGGGCATCGTGCATCACAAGCTCGTGCTCGATCCGGTCGCGATGGATCCGATGCGCACCGGCGGCAGCGCGAGCGGCTTCGATCCGTACTTTTCAGTCGAGCTCGGCATTCAATGGAGCATCAGTAGATTTTTGCTCGGCGCAGAAGTGATCACGATGATCGACGGCGCCTCCGGCTTCAACAAGCAGAAGCTCGACAGCGGTAGCACTGAGGCCTTCGAGTCGAGAACTACGCTGCCTTTATTTGGACTCGGGATCCATGGCGGTTACGCGTTCTGGTGAGTTGAGAGCGGGCCAGAAAACTCGTCGCTGCCGTTGGCTGTTTTTTGCCCTGCGCGTGAATCACCGCTTGGCCGCTCGCGCTTCTAGTTAGGCGGCGGGCGCCTGTTCGGTCAGTTTTAACGTGGCCGCCTCTCTTTCGAAAACCGTGATCAGCCTGGCGAGTCTGCTGCTTTGTTTTATTTCCGGGCGGGCGAGCCCGAGCCCTTCGCGCGCGCTCGGGCGCGAAAGAAGAGGAAGAGGTGATGAATAGTTAGCTGCGGATCTCAGGCGTTCTGCGGCATAAATGAACACGAACTCGATAATTTTCGGCATGTGTGCACTTTACTCGCCCCGCATACTGACTCACGATTCTCGAGGCGAAACGCACGATCTTGGGCGTAACGAGACCAAGTGACCAGAGTGAGGGCCGAACGATGACCGACAGCAACTCGATTCAGACGTACTCCGCGGAAAATCGAACATTCGAGCCGAGCCCCGAGTTCGTGAAGCATTCGCGGATCAGCTCGCGCGCGAAGTACGACGAGCTCTACAAGGAGAGCCTCGAGTCGCCGGACACATTTTGGAAGCGCGAGACGTCGGAGCTCGTGTTTCGGAAACCTTGGTCGGCGCTCTGCGAATGGAAACTGCCGCACTCGAAGTGGTTCATCGGCGCTGAGCTGAATGCCACTGAGAGCTGCCTCGATCGTCACTTGAAGACCGCGACCAAAGACAAGGCCGCGATCATCTGGGAGAGCGAGCCCGGCGAAACCAGCACCTGGACCTACGCCGAGCTCCACCAAAAAGTCGTCGAGTTTTCGGCTGCGCTGCGCAAACTCGGCGTCAAAAAGGGCGACCGCGTCGCGATCTACATGGGCATGGTACCCGAGGTCGTCGTGGGCATGCTCGCGTGCGCCCGCATCGGCGCGCCGCACACCGTCGTTTTCGGCGGTTTTGCCGCGGAATCTTTGCGCGATCGCATCAACGACTGCGGCGCCAAAGTCGTGCTGACGCAAGA
>DASYCL010000658.1:0-3474 GCA_036500245.1 Polyangiaceae bacterium
GATGCTGCCCGAAGTATCGAGCACGAGCGCGAGTGTCACGCCGTCGCCGGCGAGAGCCACGGGGAGCTCTGCTCGCAAGAGTACAGTGCTCGAGCGATCGGTCGCATCGCCGTCGGGCGGCGCGCGATAGAGGCGCGCGCGACCAGCGTCACTGTGCTCTTCGACCGTGACGACCCAGTCGGCCGCGGGGCGAAAATCCGAACGACGCCAATCGACCGTCGAGCCGCTCAGGCTGGAGCCGGCGCTCGCGCTCAGCGAAATCGGGCTGGATTTGCCCGCTTCGAGGTGCGCCGAAAACTCGCCGATCAGCGGTGCGTCGCTGTCGCCCACGAGCGGGTAGCGATATTCGACTAGCGTGCGACCGCCCTCGTTGCGAGGCGCGAGCCACTCGACGTATTCGACGACCACCTTCACGGTTTCACCGGCAGCGATCGCCGGCACACTGCCGCGCAGCCAGCCTTCTCCTGCCCACTCGAGCTGCGGGACCGAAGAGTTCGGCGCGAAATCGGTGCGCGAGGCGAGCGCGATCTTCCCTTCCATCAATGCGCCGGCGCGTTCGATCGCAAAGCGCGATACGATGGCGCCGCTCGGGATCGCAAAACGAAAATCGCCGTTCACCGTCGCGCTGCCGCCGTTGAAGTACGTGGTCTCCGCGCTCGTGCGCGCCGATTCGCGCTCGACGCTCACGTCGATCGCGTGCGCGCGCATCGTGAGCGGCGCGCTTTCTTGTCCGCTGACGGCGCCCCACAGCTCACCGAGCGCGCGCCGCGGTGCGCCTCGCGCAGCCCACGGAGCGGCGAGCCCGAACGTCCAATCGTCGAACGCGCGTTCTGGCGCAATTTCCAGCTTATTTTGCGCAAAGCGCGCGCTTTCACCGCTGTGCACTTTGTATTCCGCGGCACCGAGCAGCACGCTCAGCTCCGAGCCCGCGGCGTAGATCGACGCTTCGCCGTCGTGATTTTCGATCCCTGCGTTGCCGCCGCTGAGCTCGACTTTGAGGCCCGCAACTTGGACCTCGCTTTTGACGTTCGCAGGGCTCTGCACGAAAACGCGGCCGGCCTCGAGACTGAGCGCGCTATCACTGGCGACGGACAAGCGCGTATTTCGATCCACGATGCACGTCGCGCCGTCATCGAGGCGAATGCGCGCGCGGCCATCCGCGTCGGCGTTCACATTGCTGCCAGCTTCGAGACGTTCGAGCGCGCGGATCGGTTTCCCATCGACGCTCACACCCGCATGAACGGGTCTCAGATCCGCGACGCTTAGGCCAATCGCGGTCGCTTTTGGTTTTGTGCAGCTATGCGCGAGCGCCACCACCGTGAGCGCGAATGCGCACATCAACCCCACCACCGGAGCCGGGCCGGCCGCGACCAGGAAACGCTGAAACGCCGAATTTTTACCGATTTCCTTCGCTGAATCAGTCATTTTTCACCTCGCCGTTCGCGAGTGAAAAGCGCTGCGTGCTGGGTCCGCCGCGTGCGAAGTGAAGCGGAACGTCGACGATCTTTTCATGCGCTCCGAGTTCGTCGAAGACGGCGGTGAGATGAGCCTCCGCTCCGAGGCGCGCCATGCGTTCGACGTCACTCGGTTCGAGACGAACCTCGACGAACGCGTCCGCGCGGTCCGGCACTTTGACTTGCGCCACGCCGAGCATCGGATCGCCCTCGGCGGCTGGCATCGGCGCGCCGAGCGCATTGCTCCACAAGGTCGGGTGAAACTCGGGATGCAACCAGGTGAGCGTGATGCGCACGCCGGGCGCACTGTCCGTGTCCGAGTGCACCGAGGCAAGCACCCGCGTGGCGCGCGTGGTCAGCGCCTCGAGCTCCTTGGCGCGCGCAGCCGTGCGCGCCGCTTGCCGGCCCAAAGCCAAGTACGTGGCTTCGAGTGCACGCGCCGCAATCGTGGAGACTGAATCGGGCGCGCTCACACCGCTGGCTTTTTCGGCCCATTTCAGGGCTTCGTCGAGCAGCCCCTGGCCCTCGGCCGCCGAAGCCAAGAGCAAGCTGACGCTGGGATCGTCGGGCGCGAGCGTTTGCAACGTCTCGAATTGGCGACGCGCATCCGCAAACCAACCGTGCGCGCACAAGAGTTCACCGAGCCTGCGCCGTGCGACGGGGTCCTCGGGTGCAAACTCGACGATTTCACCGAATGCACGCCGCGCCTCCGCGCTGAGCTCTGTTTTTTCTGGGTTGCCCTTGGCGGCGGCGGCGAGCCGCAGATAAAGCTCACCGACGGCCGTACGCAGGTGCGCGTCCGCGTCGGGTCGCGCGCGCAAGCGGCGCGCCTCGCCGCGCGCGCCCGCAACGTCGCCTGCGTCTTCGAGCGCGTCGAGCAGCGCGAGCGCGACCGAGAAATCGTCGGGCCACTCGGCGGCCATCGAGCGCAGCGTTGTCACGCGCTCTGCCGGCGATTTCGCATTTTGAATCACTCGCGCGAGCAGCGTCGGATCCACCGCTTTGAGGCCGAGCGCGGCGTGCAGCTCGCGCATCTGTGCCGGCGTGTGCACGCGCGCCAAAATTCCGCGGTAAAGCGCGTCACTCGCCCCCAAATCCGCGAACATGATGTGCCAAAGTTGAATTTGGCTGGGCACACTCGGCAGCGCGTCCAAGAGCAAGCCGAGCAATCGCGAGCGCTCGCGCCAGGTCGGAGCTTCGCAGTCGGCAAGCGCACGACGATACACCGCGGCCACTTGCGACGGATCCCCGCTCGCCTTCTGCAATCGCTCACGCCACAACGCGACGCGATCCGCGAGCGGCACATCCGCGGCTCCGCTACAGCCAAGCAAGATCCTCGGCAAGTCACCAACGCGCACGGATACATTCACAGCCACGCTGCCGGTCAACGTCGAATGCTCTCGTTGCTTCAGCCCCTGCGCATTGCCGGCGACTCGGTCAACGGCAAGGGCACCGCGCGTCTTCGGCTCCAGATTGTCGAGCTGATTGCGCGATGCGGGGGCCTTGCGCGTCGCTCTGCCGCCGCCACCCTCACCGACGCCCGAGAGCCCGAGTCCGGCCGCGCCGAATGCAACGCTGGCTTGCGGCGGAGCTGCCATGACAACCGCGCTGGCCGCCGCGGTCGGCGCGAGCGCTGACGCAACTTTCGCGTCGACCGCGTCCTGCCCGAGGATCCCGATCGTGCCGAACTGCATCGCGTCCCCGCGCTCCTTTTCGGCGGTTTTTTCCGGCGCGGAGCCGGGTTGCGCAGCCGGCGGCATCGGCTTTGACGGCTCTGCTGGCGCAACGGCGGCGGCCGCGGCTTGCGGCTCTCGCGCGGGCAATTCAGTCGGCTGATTGTCGGCTGGACCGCGCACGGCGTAGTGCGCCGCGGGCGCGCCCATCGCACCCTCTTCGCCCTTGGTGCGCGTGCCGGTGCCGCCTTCTTTGTCGTATGCTTTGCCGGCGAAGGCTTGGCGGGGCACGTCTCCGTCGCTCACGGTCGTGCTGTCCTTCTGCAGCAACTGATCGCGACGCGTTT
>DASYCL010000659.1:0-3988 GCA_036500245.1 Polyangiaceae bacterium
CTTCGTGCGCCCGGCCGAGAGCGCGCGCAACGTGCGTGAACACGCGCGCGGCCTCCGCGGCGCTAATGCGCCCGACGCGCGTCAAGCGATTGGCCAGGCTCTCGCCCTCCATCAGCTCCATCACGATGAACGGCGCGGCGAGCGCTTCGTCCACTCCATGATCCAAAATCTGCACGACGTGCGGACTGCGAATCGAAGCCGCCGCGTGCGCCTCGCGATGGAACCGATTGAGCGCCTCCGCGTTGCCCGTGAAGTCGACCAAGTCGAGCAACTTGACTGCGACGGGCGCGCTCAGGCCCAAGTGCTCCGCGCGCCACACCGAACCCATGCCACCGCGCCCAATCAACGACTCGAGCCGATACTTGCCCGCAAGCAATGTTCCCGTCGTGATTTGAGCCATCTGCAAATCCCGGCCAGAGCGTGGCATGGCTGGGGGTGGTGGTCTTTAGTCAATGTTTTCACGACGAGAGGACCGCGATGAACAGCCCGAGGGCTCAGCCACGAGGTCCATCGCGATCGCGCGCACCCTTTGGGCTCGCTTCAACTCGCAAAAATCTGCGACAGCGTCGCGCGGCATTCGAGCACCGCGCCGTCGGCGGTTGCGGCGAAGACCATGCCGATGTCGGCGAAGATGCTGACGAAGGGCGCGCGCCAACTGGGCTCGTGCCAGACGCGACGAAAATCTTGGCCGCCTTGTTCGCTGAACCAGAGCTCGCCCGCGGCGCCGGCCCACGCACGACCGAGCGCATCCAGCGCGACGCAGGAAAAGTCCGGGCCGCCCGCGAGCTGAGCCGCAGAGTATTGGCCGTGCTCCAAACGCAGCACCGAGCCTTCACTGCCGACTGCGATCGCGAGCTGGCGCTCCGGGCGACTCGCAGAAGACGTGAGCACGCGCGTTTCGAACGGCGGCAGAGCTTGGATTTCCCAGTCGAGCGGCGCGTACATCGCGGCGAAGCCTCGCCCTTCGGCGCTTCGCCCGCACGCGAGCCAACGCTCTTCATCGACGCGCACCAAAGACAGCAACACCGACGCGCTCGGTACCGGCAATGGACGCAGCCAGCGGCCACCAGAGACCGCGCACAAGAGCGGTGGCACTCCCGGCATGCCGCCGATCATCGCGGCTAAGTCCGAAAGATCGCCGCTCGCGTCGGTGAGGGTGATGCCGGGGTCGCGCCCGCGCATCAAGCGCGTGATGCTGCCGCGCGCGTACTCGGAGACGGTGCAAGCCTCGCCGCCGAGCAGCCAACGACCCGCGCCCACGCGCGTCGAAAAACGAATTCCGGAAATGCCGGGCAATGATTGCGCGGGAATATCGCTCCACTTCGTGCCGTCGAAAAACACGAGGCCGCGCGTGGACGCGCCCAAGCAATGCCCATCGCCATCCCAGCCCACGCGCGACAACACCCAATCATGCTCGGTCGGGTGGCGCACCGAAAATTGCCAACCGCTGTTTGCAGGCGGAGCGGCCGAGCGTGGCGCGAGCATCGGCAGAGATCGCCGCGTCGGCGGGCAGCTCGAGAGCCAGGGCAGCAGCGTCGCGGCAAACGCGCGCGCGCTCTGCGGCCGTAACTTCGGATCGGGCGCGGTGGCCAGCGCCAGGGCTTGATCGATCGCGCGACACACCTCCGCGTCGTCGCGGATTTCGGGGGCCAGTGCTTTGGCTTCGGTGATCGAGCGCCGCGCCGGCTGCGAGGCCGTCGCGAGCACCTGCCACAGATTGGCCGCGTTGAAATAGGCTTCACCGGTCAAACAATAATAAGTGAGCGCACCGAGACTAAACACATCCGAATAAAACCCAATCGGCCCTTCGCTTTCGGAGGCTTGCTCCGGCGCGATGTAACCCGGCGTGCCGACGACGTTATTGCCAAATGTGGCTTGCATGCCAATCGGTCGCGCGATGCCGAAATCGGAAATCTTGAAAATCTCCGATTGGCCGCTGCCGCAACAGAGCACGTTGTTCGGATTGATGTCGCGATGGATCACGCCCACGTCGTGCACCTCGCGCAGCCCCTCGGTGGCGTGACGCAGAAAGCGCTGCGCCCGCTCGGCGTCGAACGCAAAGCTCGTGGTTTTGAGCGCGCCCGCGACGCGATCTTCGAGCGTCGCGCCTTCGGCGCCGCCGTGCACGTATTCGATCGCCAACCAAGGCAGCACGATCGGCGCGCCGCGCCCGCGATACTCGATGCTCCCGACATCGAGCAACCGCACCACGAACGGGCACGGCGGAATGCGCTCATTCAAACGGCCGAGCGCCACCGCCTCCTTCTGCACAATCATGTGCCCGAGTTCGCCCGCTTGCAGGATCACGCTCGGCAAAATCACTTTCAACACCGCCGGTGATTCCCCCTCCGAACCGCGCCGCGTCGCGAAGTAGGCCACCGCCGTGCCGCCTTCGCCGAGCATGCGCTCGATGCGAAACGAAGAGCCCGGATGCGACTCCGAGGGAATTTCTAGGCCCAAGAAGGGATCGGCGCCGGTGGCCATGGCGAATCCACGTTAGCGCGGGTCTGGGTTTCGGAGCGTGCGCAAAGTCGGAATTTGCGCAAACCTCCGAGCGGGGTATCTGGCAAACGTTTCATAGTCAGTCTTTTCATGACTATCGATTTCGGCATGATGCCGATTCGCCAATTGCCTCGTGATTGGCTGCGATCTGCTCCGCAATGCAATAAATGACTATGGTGCTCTCGGACTCGAGTCAGATAGACGTTCGAGACATGACGTCGGCGGGTGATGAAGGCCCCCTCGCGCTGCCGCAGTTGCCCGAACAACTGACGGCGCAACAACTGTGGCGCGATCTCATCGCAGGCCGCGCCACCGTCTCCGCACATCGAGACGAAGGCGGCCGGCGCTACCTCACCCTCGAACTCGCTGCTCCTGGCAGTTCGAACCAGCTCGAGCTGCTGACCGAACGAGAGCGGAGAGCAGTTGGCTTTCGAGCTTTTGGCCAAACCCTCAAGTTCATCGCGCACGAACTCGGCGTTTCTCAACCGACGGTCGCTCGAACGCTGGCGAACGCGCGACAGAAGCTCGGCCTAGCGAGCGATCTCGATTTGCCCGCGATTTTCGCCGCCTCGCCGCGCTCGAAGCGCCGTGTCTAAGCCCCGATCTTCGCGTCAAGCGCCGTCTTCACCGCGGCTCCGGCGTTGGGCGCGTCACGGCGCGTTTCGCACGCCGCGCGATCTCAAGCTCGAGACCGAGCGCGGAGCGGGCCCCGTCGTGGTCAGCTTTCCGATCCCAGAAATCGATTGGCGCGACGTGCTCACGCCAGCCGAAGCCGCGGTCGCCGAAGACGCGCTCGCCGGACTCGACAACACGCAGATCGCGCTCAAGCGTGGCGCCGCGGTGCGCACGGTCGCCAATCAACTCGCCTCCATTTATCGGAAGCTCGAGGTGCGTTCGCGACTGGAACTGAGCTTGTATGCACTCGCAGGGCGGCGCACGTTCGGGAAGAAACCGGAGTGAGCCGTTTGCGAACTGTCGAACAATCGAAACATCGGAAACATCATATGTCCGCAAATCAACGGACGCTTGAATTCGGAATCGGCATCTGAGCGCGCGCGCTCAAACTCGGACTGTGGCTTTCTGGGACATTCGCAAAGCGCAGCAACCGTGTAGAGTGCTGCCGACGTGGCGGACTGGCTCGACATCGTGGAGGCGGCGTATGACGTGCATGAGCTGAGTCACGAGCTCTGGCTGACACGCTTGATGGGCGCCGTAGTACCAAAGCTGGAAGGTTCCGGGCCGCCGTTCGGCGGCATTTTTCATTTTCCTCGCGGCGGCCAACTCCAGATGTTTTCGCACCCATCGACCCCAGAGCAGTTGGCGCAGACCAACGAGCGCCTCGCCGAGGAAGCGAGTGATTTCGCGCGTGCCCTCCTCTCCGGTCCGGCATTTTCCAGCATGTGCGTGCTTGCTGAGCGAGCGGCAGCGCGCGGCATGGCGTCAGTTAAGTCCGTGCGCGAGTTACTCGAGAGCGTACCGGGCGTTG
>DASYCL010000660.1:0-4584 GCA_036500245.1 Polyangiaceae bacterium
GTGATTGAAGTGCGTCATGATCCAAACCGGGTGAAACGGACGCAGCGCTTGCACCAATTCGTGCGTGATCCGCTGTGGTAACGCGACCGGCATGCGCGTCGCGACGCGGATGGTTTCGACGCTCGGGATGTAACGCAGTGCCTGCAAAATGCGCACGATTCGATTCGTGCTCATGGCCAGCGGATCGCCGCCGCTGACGATCACGTCGCGGATCTGCGGATGCTCGCGCAAGTATTCGAAGGCCGGCATCAAGCGCAGCTCCGAACGCGGGCCGCCGCCGTTTCCGACCATGCGGCTGCGCGTGCAGAAGCGACAATAGACGGCGCAGCGATCGGTCACGAGGAGCAGCGCACGATCGGGGTAGCGCTGGACCAAATCCGGCGCGACTTCGTGCGCTTCTTCGCCGAGCGGATCACGCAAGTCCCCCTCGACGGTGCGGCCCTCGAGCGCGTGCGGCACGACTTGCTTTCGGATCGGGCAATTCGGATCGTGCGGATCGCACAGCGACAAGTAGTAAGGCGTGACCGAGATTGGCAGGCCCGCGCGCTCGGCGGCGGTCGCACCTGCGAGCTCTTCGGCAGAGAGCAGGAGCTTCTCGCTCAGCCCTTTTACGGTGCGGATCGCGCTACGAAGCTGGGAGCCCCAATGCTGTTCGTCGACGTCGGGCAAAATGCTGAGCCCGGTCGGATCGGGCAGCAGCACTTCTTGCTCGCCCGAATCCGGCACAATCGACGCCGGGATCGACGGCGGAATGGAGCCGGTCATCGCGCGCTCGCCGCGGGCGTCGCGGATCCGCCGCTCGCTGGCTCGGGAACTTTGACTTGCGACAGCGCTTGATCGTCGATCGTCACCGGAAAGCGCTGCCGGAGCTCGGTCTCGAGCTGTGTCTCACGCGTGCGAATGTGCTCTTGCGCAATAGCGACGCGGATCGTGCGCTCGGCATCTTGAAACGACCGATCGCGCGCGTCGCTCTTGCTGGTCATCCTCACGATCTGAAACTTACCGCTGTCCGGCACCAGATGGTCCAGCACGTCGCCGACTTTGTCGATCTGAAATACGGCCGCGCGCAGTGCCTCGGGCACACGCGGGTTCGCGCCGCGCGGATGTCCAGGCGGTCCGACGATGCCCAAATCGCCCGCTAACTCGGCGGGCGCCGGACCCGCGGATTTCTCGGGTTTATCGAGTGAATTTTCGGCGACGAGCTTGCCCCATTCGCTCGGGCTAGCCGTGCGTGCCTTGTCGAGGACGGCCTTCGCTTGCGCCTCGTTCGCCATCACGATGTGCGCGACGCGCCGTCGCTCGGGTTCTTTGAACTCGTCGTGGTGCGCGTCGTAGTAGGCGTGCACTTCGGACTCCGGCACATCGTTCGGACCGGGCACGCTCTTCCGTACGTCGTTCAGGAGCTCTTCCTTCAGCATCTGCCGCAGGCGCTCTTGAGTCTCCGGTTGTTTGTCCAAGCCGCGTCGCTTGGCTTCTTCTGCCAAGAGTTCGACTTCGACCATCTCGTTCAAGAGCTGCTTTCGCCGATCCGGCGATTGATAGCGAAGCCGCTCGAACGGATCCATGCGCTCGAGCGTCTCCGCGTATTCACCGAGCGTGATTTCGCGATCGCCAATCTTGGCGAGCACTTGCTTGGCGAGCTCGGGCGTGAGCTTGCCCGAGCCGGCGCTCGACGCCGCATCCGCTGTCGGCGACGCCTGGTGATTTCCATGGCAGGCGCAAATGGCTGTCACAAAAACCAACGCGCATTGGCGAAGATCCAGGCTCGGGCGCGAAGCAGCTCGCATGGAGAAGCTCTCCGTTACTACGGGCCAGATTCGAACGCCACCGAGCCCCGAAGGACGGCGCCTCGGGTCGCTGCAAGACCCCCATTGCATGCGTTCGACGACAGCGCTAGGCGTCGCTGTGTGGAAGACGAGACCAGCCAGAAGCTCCGCTATCGCCGCGTCATCATCAAGCTCAGCGGCGAAGCGCTGAGCGGAAAAGACGGCGGCTCCGGCATCGACACCGCGACGCTCCGTGCGACCGCCGCAGAGCTCGCGGAAGTTCATCAAACCGGCGTGCAGATCGGTTTGGTGGTTGGGGGTGGCAACATTTTCCGCGGCTTGCGCGGCGCGAGCGAAGGCATGGACCGCGCGCAGAGCGACTACATGGGCATGCTCGCAACCGTGATCAACGCGCTCGCCCTGCAAGACGCGCTCGAACGCAGCGGCGTCCCGACACGCGTGATGACCGCGATCGAGATCAAACAGCTCGCCGAGCCATACATTCGCCGGCGCGCCATGCGCCACCTCGATCGCGGGCACGCGGTCGTGTTCGCGGCGGGGACAGGCAACCCGTATTTCTCCACCGATACCGCAGCCGCACTGCGCGCGATGGAAATCCACGCGGATTGTTTACTCAAGGCCACCAAAGTGGACGGCGTGTACGACCGGGACCCCAAGCGCCACCCCGACGCAAAACTGCTCGACAACGTCAGCTACGATCGCTTCTTAAACGACCATTTGGGAGTAATGGACTCGACGGCCGTCGCGCTTTGCCGCGAAAACGGCCTGCCGATCCGTGTCTTTCGCATGGCGCGCGGCAACATTCGCCGCGTCTGCTTGGGCGATCCGGTGGGAACCAGCGTCAGCCAAAGTTCGGAGTGACCCGCCCCCAAACCTTGCGCGCCGCCAAGGGGCAAAAGCACCCGAACGGGTGAGCACCCGTATCGCTGGTGCCCGGCCGGAGCGATCGCGCTAAGCTCGCGCCACTCGCATGTGGCAATCACTCCCTGAATTAGGGACGGGCATCGTATACGCGATCCTCGTCGCCGCCGCGTATACGTTCGCCGTCTCGCTGGCTGCCGGCCGCGGGCGGCCACGCTTGCTCCAAGCCGCGCGGCTCGGCGCGTACACGACTTCCGCATTGGTGCTGTTCGCAATCTTGCTGCTCTCCTATGCCTTCGTCTCACACGATTTCCGCATTCGCTACGTCGCTCACTACAGCGATCGGCGGATGTCGACCGCGTATCTCTTGACCTCGCTCTGGGGCGGCCAAGACGGCTCGCTCTTGTGGTGGTCGCTCTTGCTCTCGGGTTACGTCACGGGCTGCGTCGTGTGGCTCAAGGGGCGCTACCGCGAGCTTCAGCCGTACGTGATCGCCACGTTGATGGCGATCGTCGGCTTCTTCGCGGTCTTGATGCTGTTCGCCGCGAACCCCTTCGAGACCAACATTGCTGGCGCGCGCCCCGACGGCGAAGGCTTGAACCCGCTCCTGCAAAACTATTGGATGATCATCCACCCGCCGTGCCTGTACATGGGCTTCGTCGGCTGTTCGGTGCCATTCGCGTTTTGCGTCGCGGCGCTCGTCACGCGCCGTCTCGACAACGAATGGGTGGTCGCGGTCCGCAAATGGATGCTGTTCGCGTTCCTGTTCCTCTCGATCGGCAACGTGCTCGGCATGATGTGGGCCTACGAAGAGCTCGGTTGGGGCGGCTTCTGGGCTTGGGATCCGGTGGAAAACGCGGCTTGCTTACCTTGGTTCACCGCGGCTGCTTACGTGCACTCGACCATGATCCAAGAGCGGCGAACGATGCTGCGCGTGTGGAACGTGTTTTTGATTTGCCTCACGTTCCTGCTCACCATTTTCGGCACGTTCCTGACCCGCGCCGGCATCATCACGAGCGTGCACGCGTTCGCCCAGAGCAGCATCGGCACCTATTTCGTTTGGTTCATGGGCATCATTTTGGGCACGAGCCTCGGGCTCATCGTCTGGCGCTTGCCGGACTTGAAGAGCAAGGGCCAACTCGAAGCCGCCGCCAGCCGTGAAGCGATGTTCGTCGCGAACAACTGGGCATTGCTCGGCGGCATGACGTTCATCCTCGTGTCCACGATGTACCCGAAGATCAGCGAGCTTTGGGGCGAAAGCGCGACGGTAGGACCGCCGCATTTCAACCGCTGGATGGGCCCGATCGGGCTCGCGATCTTCGCGCTGATGGGTCTCGCGCCGCTGTTCGGCTGGCGCAAAACCAGCGGCGAATCGATCAAGAAGGCCTTCCGCGCGCCGCTGATCGCGGCCGGGACGATGTTGGTCTTGCATTTCGCGTTCGGCAAATCCCTCGGCTATCCGCCACTAGTCGCGCGCGATCCGTTCTATCCGGGTGTGATTGGCGTCGTGATTCAGAAGATCGGCTCCACGCTACCAGCCGTGATCATCGCGCTCTCTGCCTTCAACGTCGCCGTGATCGTGCAAGAGTTCGTGCGCGGCGTGAGGGCGCGGCTCAGCGTCGCTCAAAAGCGCGGCGAAGACGAATCGATCCCGCTCGCGCTGTTTCGCCTGATCGAGAAGAATCGTAGGCGCTACGGCGGCTACATCGTGCATCTCGGCATCGTGTCGATGTTCGTCGGCTTCACCGGCACCGCCTGGAACATCGATCGCGAAACCGCGATGATGCCCGGCGATCACTACAAAATCGGCCAATACGAGCTCACCTACCTCGGCCCGCGCATGTGCCCGGGCAACCCGAAGTGCAGCCCTGCGGAGCAAGCAGACATCGAGAAACGCATGCTCTTCGCCGACCTCGACGTAACTCGCGCCGGCACC
>DASYCL010000661.1:0-1658 GCA_036500245.1 Polyangiaceae bacterium
CGTCAGCGTCGCGCCGGCGGCGTGCGGCCGATCTTGCGCAGTACTTCTTGTAAGTCTTCCCAGACTTCGCGCTTGGCGGCAGGCGTGCGCAAAAGATACGCCGGGTGAAATGTCGGCATCACCGGGATTTTGCCGTGGAGCGTCTTCCATTTGCCGCGCATGCGCGTGATGCCCTCGGTCGTCCCGAATAGCCCCTGCACCGCCGTCGCACCGAGCGCGACGATGACTTCGGGATTCACGAGCTCGAGTTGCTCGTTCAAGTACGGCATGCACGCCGCCATCTCTTCCGGCTCGGGCTTGCGATTGTCCGGCGGACGACACTTCACGATGTTGCAGACGTAAACTTCGTCCCGCGTGAGACCCATCGCCTCGATCATGCGATCGAGCAATTGGCCGGCTTTGCCGACGAACGGCAGCCCCTGCGCGTCTTCATCCGCGCCCGGCCCTTCGCCGACGAAGCAAACGCCCGAGCTGCCGTCGCCCCGCGCGAACACGGTTTGGGTGCGCTTTTCGCACAAGCGGCAGCGCGTGCAGGGGCGAATTTCTTCGGCCAGCGCTTGCAGCCGAGTACGACGCTCCGACGCCGAGAGTCCCGCGCCCGACTCGACGCGCGCTGGCTCACTCGGCGCCGCTTGCGAAGCCGCAGGTTCGACCAGAAGCGGCGTGGCGCCCGCGAAGCGCTCGAGACCGGTCGCGCCGGTCGTGAGTTGCCACTCGGCGTGCGCGCGGAGCGCGCGGGTCAGAAATCGAAGCTCCTCGAGCGTGTCGTCGCTCATGAGCTTCGCCTCAGTGACCGTGCGCGGTGAGGAAGCGCTCGGCGTCGAGCGCGGCCATGCAGCCCGTGCCGGCCGCGGTCACCGCTTGGCGATAAACCCAGTCCGCGACGTCGCCCGACGCGAACACGCCGGGCACGCTGGTGCGCGTGGTGCCGGGTTCGACCTTGAGGTAACCGTTGTCGTGCACTTCGAGCTGGCCCTTGAACAGATCGGTGAGCGGCGTATGCCCGATCGCGACGAACAGCGCGCCCACGTCGATCGTGCGCAGATCGCCCGATTTGAGGTCTTTCACGCGCACTCCGGTCACTTTGTCTTGCGTCACGTCGAGCACTTCGGTCACGACGTGACTTCGCAGCACGCGGATTTTCTCGTTCGCGAACACGCGCTCTTGCATGGCTTTGGAGGCTCGAAACTCGTCCCGGCGATGAATCAGCGTGACGTGCTTGCACAAGCCCGCGAGGTAGCTCGCCTCTTCCATCGCCGTGTCGCCACCGCCGACGACGACCACAGCTTCCCCGCGAAAGAGCGCGCCGTCGCATACGGCGCAAGCGCTCACGCCTTTGTTCTTCAGCTGTTCTTCACTCTCGAGTCCGATGTAGTTCGCGCGCGCGCCGGTCGCGATGATCACGGTTTGAGCGAGGTGCAAAATGTTCTCGTCTTCGCCGACCCAGACCTTGAACGGGCGCGACGAAAAATCGACCTTCTGCACGTCCGCGGTCACGATCTCGACGCCTTGGTGCTCGGCCTGCGCGCGGAAATTCGCCATCAGGTCTTGGCCCGTGACGCCCTTGGGGAAGCCGGGGAAATTCTCGACCTCGGTCGTGAACATGAGCTGCCCGCCCGGAATCAAGCCGCCCGCGTTGAAGCCTTCGACGCAAAGGG
>DASYCL010000662.1:0-2951 GCA_036500245.1 Polyangiaceae bacterium
CTTCCGAAGAGCTACGCCTTCATCGCGTTCATGCCGCAATGGGATTTTTTGAATTTCATCGCCGAGAAGGCCAAGTGCTTTCCGCACTTCAGCGTGCTCATGGGCGCGAACGTGACCGAGCTGTTGCGCGACGGCCCGCGCGTGCTGGGTGTGCGCGCCGAATCGCACGAAGGCACGCTCGAAGTGCGAGCTCCTCTCACAGTCGCGGCCGACGGCCGGCATTCGACGGTTCGCGAGTTCACGGGGCTCAGCTTGCGCGATCTGGGCGCGCCGATCGACGTGCTTTGGTTTCGGGTGCCATGCGGTGACAAGAAGATCGAGCCCGTGCTTGCGCACGTCGGCGCGGGACGCATCCTCGTGTCGTTCGATCGCGGCGACTACTACCAGTGTGCCTATGTGATCGCGAAAGGCGCGGCCGAAGCCGTCAAAGCGCGCGGGATCGAGGCATTTCGAGCGGATGTGCGGGCGATCGTGCCGGAGCTCGGCGAGCAACTCCGCGCGCTCCAGAGCTTCGATGACGTGAAACTCTTGACCGTGATGGTCAACCGACTCGAAGAGTGGAGCGCGCCGGGCGTGCTCTGCATCGGGGATGCGGCGCACGCGATGTCGCCGGTCGGCGGCGTGGGCATCAACCTCGCGATCCAAGACGCGGTCGCGAGCTCGAATTTGCTGGCCGAACCACTGCGCCGAAATCGCGTCACCGAGGACGATCTCAAGCGCGTGCAAGCGCGCCGCGCCCTGCCGACTCTCATCACTCAAGCGCTACAAGTTCAGGCGCACGAGCGCGTGCTCGGTCCGGCGCTCACTCGCTCGGACCAAGACTTCGGCGCGCCGCTGATATTTCGCCTCGCGACACACTCGCGCAGCATGCGTAGTTTGCTCGGCCGCGTGATTGGGATTGGTGTGCGATCCGAGCATGTGCGTACGAGTGAAGCTGGGTTGATCGAGGGATAGCTGTGTTTAACGTGGCCGCCCTTCTGTCGAAAACCGTGATCAGCCCGGCGAATCAGTAGCGTTGTTTTGTTTCTGACCATTCATCGCATCTCTGGGATGTTTTTGGGGCCTACGTAAAAATCAGCGCTTGGCCACTCACGCATCGAGCGACGGGACTGGCGCCGTCCGGTCAGTTCTAACGTGGCTGCCATCATTCCCCCCCGTCGGGATCGCGAAGCGCGTCAAAACCGCGATCAGCCGCTGCTTCTGACTGCTCATCACGTCTTGTCTCTTCTTTCGCGCCCCAGCGCGCGCGAAGGCTGGCAGTCGATGCACGGAAATAATACAAAGCTACCTGGTTCGCGCGGCTGATCACGGTTCTAAAAAGATGGGCGACCCCACTAGAACTGACCGAACAGGCGCCCGTCGCGCCGCCGGTGGCGCGAGTGGCCAAGCGCAGTGAAACGCGCAGGGCAAAAAAAAATCCTAAAGACCTGATGAGCGGTCAGTTACACTGCCAGGCCTATCAACACACTCACTTCACTTCTCAAACCGCGATTTCGCCCAGCTCACGAGCGGCCCGGGCGCGCGCGCAGGCAACCCCTTCGTGAAGCGCTTTTTCCAGTCGCCGTGGGCGAGGCGGCGTTTGCCGCGCACTGGGTCCGGCGCCATCACGTAGGCTTCGGCGTCCGTGCCGTCGGCGAGGCGAACCGGTGTGCGTTGAAACAAGAACGGCACTTGTCGCGCGATGTCGATGGCGCGACGCGTTTCGAGGCTGGCCGCGTAGAGTTCGCCGACGATCGCCACTTTGCCGTCCGGGATCATGGCCGCGTAGATGCCGAGGTCGACGAGCTGAAAGCGTGGTTCGGTGAGGAACTCGCCGAGCAGTGTCGCTTCTTTCAAGAGTGCGTGATCGCGCTCGCCTGCGCGTAGCGTGCCGTAGATGAAGAGCCGGCAAGGGTGAGCCGCGAAGGACACGCCGCGAGCGTGCCCGAGTTCGCGCGCCGGGCACAGCGATTCTCGAAGCGGTCCGCGACGCCGAAGGCTTTGACGCACTTCGACGTGACGCGTGACCATCAATAAAAAAACGAAACCGCCGCGAATTCGCCGTCGGCTCGCGCAAGCCGCGAAATCGCGAAAAAACGCCGGCGAAAGCGTGCAACTGGGACTCACAAAGAGTGATCGCAGATGGCGCTGTGCCCCACGTAGTGGAGATGCAGCGGCAGCGAATTGGCTTGGAATTTTTCGGCATTACTGTGGTTCTGGCGCTGCTGGGCGCGTGTTCGTCATCGGGCGGCGCGGCCACTCCGAGCGGCGCTGGCGCGAATGGCAACGCCGGCGGCAGCACGAACGGCGCCGGCGCGAATTCGAACGGCGGGCAAAGCACTGGCGCCTCGGGCGGCGCGAACGCGAACGGCGGCGCGAATCCGAACGGCGGCACTGCGGGCTCGAACGTCGGCTCGAGCGGCAGCGCGGGGAGCGCTGGCAGCGGCCCCGATACGTCGCCCGTAGATGGGCCGAGCGGCGAAGCATTCAATCCGCAAACCGGCATGCTCAATGTGCACTACGGCGAGTATTTGCCGAAGCACGACATCGTCTACAACAAGCCGAACACGAACCCGTTGTATGGGCTCACTGTCGGCAACGGGCACGTCGGCGCGATGGTATGGAGCGACAATGGCATGACCATGCAAGTCGGGAACGTGGATGCTTCGCAGCAAACCGCGTTCTCCGCCGGTCTCGTGAATTTGTACACCACGCCGGGCATGGATACCGGCTTCACCACGTTTCAACAAAGGCTCGCGCTGTACGACGGCACGCTCACCACTCAGTACGACAAAGATCGCACGGTGACGATCATGGGCCAGCCGAACTCGGAAGTGATCGGCATTCACGTCGAAGACAGCCGCAGCAACGTCAGCACGGTTTCGCTCGATTTGAGTCTATGGGATCTGAGCACGCTGCAGAACTCCGGCAACGTGCCGGATTTGAACACGTGGAAGACCGTGTCCACCTAT
>DASYCL010000663.1:0-6460 GCA_036500245.1 Polyangiaceae bacterium
AACGCGCAACGCAAAGCCTGCGCCGCGCTCAACTACCTGTTCAAGTCACTCGACTTGATTCCGGACGGCCTCGAAGATCTCGGCTTCATCGACGACGCGTTCGTCGTGCGTGCGGCCGCGGACGCGCTCAAGCACGAGTCCGAGGCGGAGCTTGCGAGCGATGCGAGCGGCACGCTCGCGCGGCTTGCGTCCGAGTCCGAGTTGGTGCGTGAGTTTTTGGGTGCCGAGTACGCGCGGCTCGCCAAATATGTCGCCGCGCTCGAGCAAGGTTCGGCCCGCGGCCGCAGCGTGAACGACATCTTGGGCAACGCCGCGACGCGCGCCGATTTCGTGCGCGAAGTGCGCGAGTGGGCGAGCGGCTACGCCGTGCCGAGCTTCACGCGGGACGAACGCAATTTGGTCAAGCTGCGCTCGTTCTTGCTCGCGAAGCTGCCGGCGTAAGCCGCGCGGTCCGAGTCGCGCGTTTCAGTCCACGCCTAGCATTTGGGCGGCTTTTTCGCCCTGAGCGCTTTGCGGCGTGTAGGCGTCGATGACGCTCGCTTCACGCGCAGGCTCGATGCCGCCCCCGTTTTGTACTCGTTCCAGATCAGCCAGCAACACCGCGGCCGACGCATAGCGATTTTCTGGGTTCTTGCGCATCGCTTTGAGCACGATGGCTTCGACGTTCGGATCCAAGTCTTCGCGGAGCCATGACGGCGGCGGAGCCTTGGAAGTGAGTTGGTGGCGGAGCAGCGTCGCGCTGAGCTTGAGATCGAACGGCAATTGGCCGGTGAGCATGCGGAACATCACCACGCCGAGCGCATAGACGTCGGTGCGCGCGTCGACTGGGTCGCCCAGCACTTGCTCGGGTGCCATGTACTGCGCCGTGCCGCGCACCGACGGCGCTTCGTGAGCTGTGCGCTCGCCTCGCACTTCGGCCAACCCGAAATCCAAAATCTTCACGAGTTTCGCTGCGCTCGGCGTCGAGGTGACGAATAGATTTTCGGGTTTGAGGTCGCAGTGAACGATGCCTGCGGCGTGAAGCGCACCCAGCCCAGCGGCGGTTTGCGCGGCGAGCGAGAGCGTTGCGCGCGCGCTGAGCTGAGGCCGGCGATCGAGCAAATCAGCGAGCAATTCGCCTTTCAAAAGCTCCATCACGAGGTACGGCGCGCCGACCTCCGGCTCGCGCACCGCGAGCACGCGCACGACGTTTTCGTGTACGACCGCGAGCGCCGCGCGCGAGCCGACCAAGAAATGACTGCGCAATACGTCGCAGCGCGCGGCTTCGTCGGTCAGCACTTTGATCACGATGTCGTCTTCGCACAATTCGTCCCAGCCCAAATAGACGCGCGAAGTACCGCCCTGATCGAGGTAGCGATCGACCGAGTAACGACCTGCGAGCAGCTTCGGAAGGCGCGGTTTCGTCGTTTTGCGCGCAACGGACGGCGGTGTCGGCGTGAGGCGCACGCCGGACGGCGGTAGGGGCGTCGCGCGGACGCCAATCGGTGTGGGCGTCACGTGCAGGCCGAGCTCGCGCAGCGTGGGGCGCGGAGTGACCTCGGGCGCGAGCGGCGTCACCCGCAGCCCGCGCTTCGATTCGGCGAATTCGAGCGGAGGCAGCGGGTGCGAGGATAACGCGGGCATGGGCCTCGTTGGGTAGACACCAAACGCCGGTGTAAACGCAAATTTCCTGCGAATGTGGTCACTTACGCCTCGGCCCACGCCGGCTTTGGGCTACCAGTTTCGCGGCGCGACGTCCGCGCTGAACCCCAAAAATCAGCCGCTGCGTGCGGCGGACAGCGCGAAGCAGACGAAGCCCGCGATCAGGCACGCGCCGCCGAAGGGGGTGATTGCGCCGAGTGCGCGCGGCGCGCCGAGTGCGAGCGCGTAGAGGCTCAACGGGAAGAGCACGCTGCCGGTGAGCAGGAGCCAGCCGGCGACGCCGCCGCGGCAGCTGCTGCTGACGCGTTGGAACATGCCGAACAAGGTCATGCCGAACGCACCGATGAAGAGGTAGCGCGTCGCGGTTTCCCACAGCCCGAGCTCGCGCGGGCCGAACGAGGCGTGCAAGCTGTGCGCGCCGAACGCGCCGAGCATCACGCCGAGCGCGGCGGCGCCCGCGCCGATCGCGACGAAGTTCGGTTTCATGGCGCGCGCCCGAGGTCGATCCACGCGTCGTCGCCTTCGACTTCGAGCGACAATGGTTCGAGCGCTTGGCCGAAGCACGGACCGAGATCGCACACGCCGTCTTCGACGCGGAACAGCGCGCCGTGGTTTTTGCAGTAAATTCGGTCGATCTCTGCGGCGTAGAAACGGCCGTCACCGAGATCGAGATCGACCATCCAATGCGGGCAGCGATTGACGTACGCGAAGAGGCCCTTGCTGTGACGCAAGACGAACCCCTCGAGCTGTTCACCGCCGCGTTCGAACTCGAACACGCGTGCGTCGCCGACGGCCAAGCGCAGGGCGCCGCTGACGCGCAGGCGGCGCGGGTTCACGCTTCCGTGTTGCGTGCGGGGCCGGGCGTCGGCGGGTTCGGTTCGTGCTCGCCGGAAGACGCGATCAGTTCGTTCATCAGCTCGCGGCACTCGGGCTTGCCCTTCAGGTGCGTCATCAACACGTTCGAGGCTTCGAAAAAGCTCTTTTCGAACTTGAGTCCTTCGCGCGCGCGGCCGGCGACCTTCTCGCGACCCGTCGCGAGATCTTCTTCGAGCGCTTCGGCGTAGCGCGCGAGCTGGCCGCGCAGTTCTTCGATTTGACGGCGCAGATCGGCGGCGCTCGCTTCGCGGCCGGTGCGCCGCGTCTCGCGCGTTTTGAGCCATTGGCGTTGCGCTTCGACCATCGCGTGGGCGGCGCCGGCTTGTTCGTAGACCGAGCGTGAACCGCGGCCTTCGCGCTCCGCGCGATCCGCTTGGGCGATGCGCTCTTCGGCGATTTGCTCGGCGCGGTGTAGCTCGCGCCGAGCCGCTTCTTCTTCTTCGCCGTAAGCCGAGGCTTCGCGCAGCACGCGCGATTCTTCGTGCGCGAGCTCCTCCACCTTACGACCGATTTCGGCGCGCAGCGCGCGGCCGCGGCGTTCGAGCGCTTCGAGTTTGCGCGTGTGGCTCGCGACTTCACCTTCGAGCCCGCTGGCCCTCGCGGCCAAATCCCAGAGCGTGGCGAGCGCTTGCGCGACTTCCGGCGCCGCGTTCGCGGACGGATAAGCACGCGCGACCATGCGCGCGAAGAGGCCCGCGCGAGCGGCCCACTCGATGACTCCGGGCGTGCGCGGCGGAGGCGGCGGAGGCGGAGCCGCAGGCGCGGAATCGCCGCCGCTCTTTTCTTCCCACGACGCGCTCGGCAAAGAGCGCTGCAAGGCCTTCAGCTCTTCGAGCAAATGATGGCCGTCGCGATAGCGCTTCCTCGGATCTTTTTCGAGCAAGCGGAGCACGATGCGTTCCGCCGCTGGATGGCAATCTTTGCGGATGCTGGTCGGCCGTGGCGCGGGCGCGGTGCGCTGCATCTCGAGCAGCGTGTCGCGATCGCTGGCGCGGAATGGCAATTGTCCGGTCAGCATTTCGAAGAACAAGACGCCGAGCGCGTATAAGTCCGAGTGCGGTCCGGCTTGTTCGCCGCGCGCTTGCTCCGGCGACATGTACTCGGGCGTGCCGAACACCGCGCCCTTCGGCGCGAGCCGCGGGTCGTGTGCGAGCGCCGCGAGCCCGAAATCCAAAATCTTCACGAAGTCTTTGCGACCACCGCGATGGGTGAGAAGAATGTTGTCGCTCTTCAAATCGCGATGCACGACGCCGAGATCGTGTGCGCGCGAAAGCGCCGCGCCCATTTGCTCGAGGATGTCCACGCCGCGATTGAGCGGCATCGGTCCGTGCGCGAGCTCGTTCGAGAGCGGCGTGCCGACCAAGTACTCCATGACGAGGTAAAGCTCGCCGTCGTCGGTCTCGCCGATGTCGTGGATGTCGATGATGTGCGCGTGGTCGACGCGATTGGCGGCGCGCGCTTCGCGCAGCATCCACGCGCGAAGGTGCGTCTCGCCGCGCAGGTCGGGGCGAATCAGTTTCACCGCCACGACGCGATCGATGAGCACGTGCCGGGCGCGGTACACGATGCCCATGCCGCCCTCCCCGACGCGGGCTTCGAGGCGATAACGCCCCGCGATGACTTTGCCGAGCGCCGGATCGTCGGCCTTTTTGGTGCGCGGAGCCACGACGGGCTTCTGCGGAGCAGGCTGTGCCATTTGTCGTCTAATCCCGTTGGGATGGACGGCTGAGATTAGCCGCAACCTAAGAGACTAGCACTACTAAAGCCCGGACCCGCAACGCGACCGCGTGTAGGCGGCGTGAAGCACGCTCAGAACACGAAATTTAATACTGGGACGCGAACTTCGGTGGCTTGGGAGACGCCGTACATCGCAAGCTCGGTTCGCGTGTAAACGTCTCGCAGCTCGACCGCGGGGATGCCGAGGGTGAGCGCTTGTGACGAGATACCGATGAGCGCAGGTGGGGTGAGGTGGTAGTCGAGCGGCGGCAAGTGTGCGACGCGGTGCTGGCGCCGAGGCACCGAACCCGTGGACGGAGTCGGAGTCGGAGCGGGCGGAGGCGTTGGTGAAGTCGCGCCGGCCGGAGGCGGTGACGTCATCGGCGCCGGCGATCCCGCCGGTTGCGGCGGCTCGGCGACGGGCTCATCCGCGGGCGGATGATCTTGCGTGTAGTTTGCGGGCGGCTCGTATGCGGTCGCGCTCAGCACGGCAACCGTCGTCGGGATCGCGAGTGCCATGCCGCCTGCGAGAATGAGCATCGTGGTACGCGGATTCGCATCGCGCTCGATGAAGTAACCGCCAACGCCACCCGCGATGCCGCCGCCCACACCGCCGACGACGTAAGCCCAAGTCGGCTTCGTGTCGAACGCGGCTTCCGCGGCGAGCACGACTTCAGCGCCGAGCAGCGCGCCGCCGACCGTGCCTTTGCCGGTGGTCGAAACCTCCGAAACTCCGGTGGCGTGCGCGGTGCGCGGCACCAACGCGAACGTAGCAATCGTTACGAGCGTCAGCGTGCCAAGGAACGAAGTCTGAAAGCGCATGGAATCCTCCGCGAGTCTCGCTAAGTAGCTGGGTTGCCCGACCCGGCGAAAATGTTCGCGGAGCATAACAATCAGCACTGCGCGAGCAAAGCGCTCGATCGCGCCGCTTCGCTTGGCCCGCGGTCCGGAGCTCGTTTTCGCGCCTTCGTTCAGGCTAAGCTCACGCGCTGTGACGGAGTTGCCCGGCTCTGCAAAGGCCGTCGCGCGGCAGAGCCTCGGTTTCGGCCTCGCGGCCTTCGCGGCCGCGCTGCTGCTGTGCCTCGGCGTTGGCGCCACACGGCTGTGGCCGCGTATCGCCGGCGAGCATTTGCCGTTTTCGCTGATTTGGCCGTTCGCGCGGCCGCTGCTCGCCGTCGCGCTCGAGCTCGCTTTTTTGCTCGCGGTGCCGCTCGCGCTGGCACTCGCATCGAGCACGCAAGGCAAGCGCAGCGCCGACGCGCAGACATGGCGCGAGACGCTGCTCTCGACTGGTTTGCTAGTCGTTGTGTTCGGCGCGCTCAGCTTCGGCAGCTCGGTTTCGCTCGATAGCGATGCGGCCACGCCGGGCAGCATCGCGGCCGAGCTACTCTCGGGCGCGCGCTCGAGCTGTCTCGAGAGTGCTCCGCCCGCGGAAGTGCGCGTGCCTTTGGTCGGCTTCTCGTGGTTCTGCGACGAGCATCGCGCGCCGCGCTTGCACGGTCGCATCCCGCTGGGAAAACAAGCTGAATTCGACGCGTCAGCGCTCGAGCTCAGCGATGATTTGAAGCGCGCCTCCCTGACTCACTTCTCGCTCGCCTTCGACACGCCGCTGTTTCCGGTTCAGCTCCACGCCGAGCGCGCCACTTTGCGTGGCTTGCCGCCGTGGGGTCGCTCGCGTCGCACACCGTTCGCGCTGCGCGCCGCGCTGTTCGTGCTCTGCTCGTTCATCGCCGGTTACGGCGTCGGTCGACTCGCTGCACGCTTTGCTTGGCTTTCTGTTTGGGGGGCTGCCTTGGTTGGCGCGTTCGTCGCGGGCGCGTCGTGGTTCGCCGTGGCTTGGCTGGAGCGACAAGAGACGCGGCCGCTCGCTTACTTGGCGCTGCCGGCTGCGACGATCGCGGCGCTGGCCCTTGCCGCCGCGGTGCTCTACGCGAGCCGGCGTGCTTGGTTGCGCTGGGCCGAGCGCCCGACGGACCTCGGCTCCGGCTGAAAATCCCCAATGAAGACAAAGCATTGTCGTCTCGATTGCTGGAAGTTGTGCGAGGTGGTACGAGCCGCACCGCTTCGCGCATTTCGCCGAAAGCTGACCGTGCTCACCGCGACCGAGAGCCAAGTAAAGGCCTGAAGGTGCTGAAGGATGCAATCGAGCGTGCCCGGAATTAGCGGTGAACGCCATGACGCCGAACGCGCTGGCGCTCGCTCAACTTGGTCTGCGCTGTTCGAACTC
>DASYCL010000664.1:0-8675 GCA_036500245.1 Polyangiaceae bacterium
CTCGCTGCGGGCGCGGTGCTCGAACGCGCGGGCGACTTGCGCGCGGTCGAGCGTTACGACACCGCGCGAAAGCTCGATCCGGACTTCGTGCCGGCAGAGTTGTTCCTGGCGCGCTTGCTCTTGCTCGAGTTCGGTCCGGAGCGCGCGAAGCCGACGCTGGACGCCCTGCACAAGAAGCTCGGTGATGCGCCGATCACGCGCGCTCTGGCGGCGCTCTCTTGGGTGGTCGATCCCGATCGCCCCGAGTCACTCCCGAGCGACGCCAAGCTCGAGCCGAGCGACATCGAAAAACTGCCTGCGCCGCTGAGCGGCGTGCCCGCGATGGTCGATGCAGTGCAGGCCATGCACGCGGGTGACATGAAGAAAGCGTCGCAAGCCATCGATTCCGCGGTCGCGTCGGCGATGACGCCGTCGCTCGCGACCGGGCTCGGTTTTTTGGCCATCGAGGCAGGGGACGAACAGTTGGCGCGCAAAGCGGCCCTGCGCGCCTTGCAATTTGCCGCAGTTTATCCGCGCGCTCGCACGCTCGCCGCGCGCGTGGCATTGCTCGGCGGCCGCTTGGACGAAGCGCAAAAAGCGATCGAGGAGCTCGATCCCGCGTCGCCCGACGTCGCTGTCGTGCGCGGCGTGGTCGCGTATGAATCGCGTGAGCCCGCCGATCTCGAGGCGGCACTTTCGTCACTCGGCGATCAGCGCACGCGGCCCGCGTACGCTGCGCTTGCCGTGGGCCCCGGCATTCTCAGCGGTCGCACGTTTCCGCCGCCGGACAAACTCGAAGCGATGGCGACACCCGCAACCCCGTGGGGTGAAATCGTCGCTACCGACGCGGCGCTCGACACCGGCAACCTCGCGCTGGCTCAGAAGATCCTAGGCCGCCGCACGGGCGATCAAATTCGACCCGTGCATTACCTGCGCTTGGCGCGGCTCTATCGCTACGAAAATAAACCGGACGACGCCGTCAAGGCCGTGAGCGAAGCCTCCGAAGGCGCGACCACCGCCGCCGTATTGATCGAGTCCGTCTACGACTTGATCAAGAAAGACGATGGCCCGGCCGCGCGTGATTTGGTGGCCAAACACCCGACTCTACTCGGCCCAATGACGGGCTGGCTCGGTGTGTTGGTCGATGTCGCGAACAAACAGAAATCTCAGGCGACCGCGCGCGTCGCCAAGCTCGATTTGCCGCCAGCCGAAACGCCACTCGAGCTGCGCATTCTGGTCGCGCGCGCACTCGCTGTTTCAGGCGACAAGCGCGCGCGTCCCTACGTACTCTCGTTCTCGAAGTCGCTCTTGAAGCACCCGGATTTGAACGAAGCCGCGCTCGACCTCAAGTGAGGGGAGCGCGGCCTTTGGTGGGTGTCGCTCAGAACATGTAAGAGACACCGAGAGACAGCGTCTCTTGGGTCTTCTTGCCCGCCCAGAGCGCGGATTCGCTCGCGCCGTCGACGCGGAACTCAGCGCGACAGAGCAGCGCACTGGCGATCGTGTAACCCGGCGCGATGCTCAAGTTCCACAGCCCGACCTTGTCCTTGGTGCTGGCCGGATCGACGAGCACACCCATCGCATCCTTCGGATTGATTGCTTGACCGAGGCCGGAGCGCGACAGCCCCGAGTCGCTGAAGTACTCGAAGCGCAGGCCAAGGCTCATCGCGTCGACCTTGACCACGGGTTGAAGTCCGAAGCCGATCCAAGATGCGCTCTTCGTGGGGTTGACCCAATCCGAGTTCTTCTCGCTGCCGAGGTTACCCTGGAAGTTGATCGTGAGATTTGGACTCACGACCCCTGCGCCGGTGAGATCGAGCGACAAGCGCGGATCGCTGTCTTGGTTGGGCTTTTCCACGCCATAGCTGCCGGAAAATGCCGCGAAGAATGCAGGTGAAGGCGTCACTGCGGCGCGCCAGATCAAGGTCTTCTGATTGTTGTTGTCGCCCGTGGCGAAGACGCCGTTGTTGGTGTCCCAACCGTTCACGAGACCAACACCGACATCGAGCGGACCGGTGGCGTAGTGCAGCTTCGCGCCAACGTGCGTGACGGGCTCGGCCAGCCAATACAAGAAGCCGCGCGTGATCGTCGGGTTGGCCGGGCCTTGATAGACTTCGATGCCTTCGTAGGTGGTGAACTTGCCGGCCGTGAACGTGAAGCCTTCACCGGTCGCGACGGCGTAAGCTTCGGGCACATCGAATAGAGTCGGAATGCTCGAGAGCGCTCCGCCGTTCGCGCCGGGCGCGATATAGCCTGGAGTGTGGTTGTAGTTTGAATCCGCACCAGCGTTGAACGCGATGAAGCCGAAGACGTGCTCGTTCAGCTGGTGCTTGAGCGCGATGTGCGCGAGGTGCAGTACGAAGCCGTTTTCTGGATCGTACGCGCGCGTTGGAATCGGGGCCTCTGCTGAATGCGGCGCGCCGAACACGTGGTTATAACCACCCTCGACGAACCCGGTGATCGTAGTCGCAGGGTACGTCGGCGCGGGCGCTGCTGCTGCCTCCGCGGGTGGCGCGGGCGGAGCAGCCGGCGGCGGCACCGCGGCTGGCGGAGGGGCCGAGTCACCAGCTGCAGCGGGCTGCGTCGCTGGCGTCGCAGGTGCAACGGCCGGAGCATCCGCCGCGGGCGGCGCTGCGGGCGCTGCCGCAGCCGGTGGTGCCGCAGCCGGTGGTGCTGCAGCCGGCGGCGCCGCCGGCGCATTTTGGGCAAACGCTGCGCTCGGCAATGCACAGACGCCAACTACGAGCGTCGTCAACAAGGAAAAGCCACTCTTTCGCATCACGAATTCTCCGGGGTAAAGCAGCGGGGCTTTGCCCGCAAACGGTCACAAGCAACCGTTGTCGGACATGTAGGCGTGAGACTGCCGCCCGAACATTGCACGAATATTTCGGATGCGTTTCCTCGTTCATGAACGCGTGCATTCTTGACCATACCCGGAAAAAATAGGGCGATTTCTTCTCAGGAACCGTGAGCCGTCCGGCCGCTCAGGAAACAAAAGAGAAATCTTTCGCGGCTGGGTGCGTGACCCGAGCGCGAAAACGGCTGGCGCGCTGCGTGCAATTTCGCAGCACACGCCGCTTCGTGGCACGCACGCACGGTGAGCTCGACTGAACCGCGCGGCTCCTATTGCGACAAGGAACCGCCGGAGACTCGGCCTTCGATCATCATGCGCAGCTCTTCGGTATCGTTCGAACGTCCCATCGCTTCTTCGAGCGTGATCAGGCGCCGCGCGTACAGCGAGTAGAGCGACTGGTTCAACGTCTGCATGCCGTGCTTCGCTTGGCCGACCTGCATCTGCGTGTAGACTTGATGGATCTTGTCTTCGCGGATCAAGTTGCGGATTGCGGCGTTCGGCACGAGCACTTCGAGTGCGAGCACGCGGCCCGGCGCGCCGGCGCGCGGCAAGAGCAGCTGACTCAGCACGCCTTCGAGCACGAACGAGAGCTGCGCGCGGACTTGCGATTGCTGATGCGGCGGGAACACGTCGATGATGCGGTTGATGCTTTGAATCGCCGAGTTGGTGTGTAGCGTGGCGAAGACCAAGTGCCCGGTTTCAGCGATCGTGAGCGCGGCTTCGATCGTCTCGAGATCGCGCATTTCGCCGACCAGCACCACGTCCGGATCTTGGCGGAGCACGTATTTCAGGGCGTATTTGAAGCTCGACGTGTCACTGCCGACTTCACGCTGATTGACGATCGATTTCTTGTGCGGATGAAGATACTCGATCGGATCTTCCACCGTCATGATGTGCTGGCGCGTCTCGCCGTTGATTTTATCGATGATCGACGCGAGCGTCGTGCTCTTGCCCGAGCCGGTCGGGCCGGTGACGAGCACGAGCCCGCGCGGCTTGGACGCGAGCTCGGCCACCGCCGGCGGCAAGCCGAGCTCGTCGAAGCTCAGGATCTTGAACGGGATGGAGCGGAATGCGCCGGACACCGCGCCGCGTTGCATGAAAATGTTGGCGCGAAAACGCGACAAGCTCTTCACGCCGAAAGAGAGGTCGAGCTCCTTGTTCTTCTCGAACTGAATCTTCTGCTCTTCGGTCAGGACCGAGTAGCAAAGTTGCTTGGTCTCGATCGGTGAGAGTGGCGGCAATTTGAGCGGCACGATCGCGCCGTCGATGCGCAAGAGCGGCGGCGAACCCGTCGTGATGTGCATGTCGCTCGCGCCCTTCTCGATCATCGCGCGGAGCAGTTGGTGCAGATTGACTTTGAGGCCTTCTTCGCCGGTCATTTTTGCTCGATTCCGTGCGCGCGCCTTCGGACGAAAGCTCGAACCGATAACTCTAGCTCAACTCGGCTAGCTCGCGAAGACGAGCGTTCGCGGTTCTCTGCGAAGCTATTTTCTCGGCTTCGGCCGCCGCGCGTGCGTCTCAATCCGACATCGTCACGCGCAAAATCTCTTCGGCCGTGGTCATGCCTTCGAGCACTTTTTTGATCCCGCTCGCGCGCAGCGTGGCCATGCCGAGTTTGATCGCGGCGGCCTTGAGCTCGGCGGCGGAGGCGCCTTGCAGCACGCGCTCCTTCAGATCATCCGAGAAGCGCATCACCTCGTAAAGCGCGATGCGACCCTTGTAGCCGGTGTTGTTGCAAGTGGGGCAACCAGTGCCTTTCATGATCGTCGGCTTGGCCGCGATTTGTTCGGGCGTGACGCCCAAGTCGAGCAGCACTTTTTCGTCGGTCTCGAACGGTTGCTTGCAGTCGACGCAAATCTTGCGTGCAAGGCGCTGCGCGAGCACGAGGTTCACGCTCGCGGTGATCAAAAATGGTTCGACGCCCATGTTGAGCAAGCGCGAGATCGTCGCGGGCGCGTCGTTGGTGTGCAAGGTGGAGAGCACGAGATGGCCTGTGAGCGCGGCTTTGACGGAGATTTCCGCGGTCTCGAAGTCGCGGATCTCGCCGACCATGATGATGTCCGGGTCTTGGCGCAAAAACGAGCGCAAGCCCATCGCGAAGTTGAGCCCGATCTCGTCGTGCATCTGCACTTGGTTGATGCCGTGGAGGTTGTACTCGACCGGATCTTCGGCGGTGCTGATGTTGACGTCGGACGTGTTGAGATCGCTGAGCGCGGAGTAGAGCGTCGTGGTCTTGCCGGAACCGGTCGGACCCGTGACGAGCACCATGCCCCACGGCTGACTGATCGCCCATTTGAAGTCGGCGAGCGGCTCGGGATCGAACCCGAGCTTTGCCATGTCGAGCTGCAGGTTGCCCTTGTCGAGCAAGCGAAGCACGACTTTTTCGCCCCACATCGTCGGCAGTACCGAGACGCGGAAATCCATTTCGCGACCCTTGCCGAGTTTGAGCTTGATGCGCCCGTCTTGCGGCAAGCGGCGCTCGGCGATGTCGAGCTGGCTCATGATCTTGAGCCGGCTCACGATCGCTGCTTTGAGCTTCAAGGGCGGCGTCATTTCTTCCTGCAGCACGCCGTCCACGCGATAACGCACGCGGAGCTTCTTTTCGTAGGCTTCGACGTGAATATCGCTCGCGCCCTTCCGGATCGCGTTGAGCAAGAGCACGTTCACGAGCCGAACCACGGGCGCGTCCGCGCTTTGGCGCTCGAGCTCGAGCGCGTTCACTTCTTCTTCGTCCCCGCCGAAGTCGATGTCTTCGTCGCCGAGGTTGAAGTCGGCCATGACCTCTTCGTACGAAGGGCCTGCGTTGTAGTAACGCTCGATCGCGGCTTGAATCGCGGACTCGCTCGCGACGACGGGCTCGACGTTGTACCCGCTCAAGAACTTGATGTCGTCGATCGCGTTCAGGTTCGTCGGATCGCTCATCGCGACGATCAACGAAGAGCCGACGCGCGAAACCGGAATGATGCGATGCTTCTCGCACACCTCTTTGGTCACGAGCTTCACGACTTCGCCGTCGATCTCGTACTCGTCGAGGTTGATCGCGGGCAGGCGATACTGCGCGCTCAAGAAATTCGTGATTTCGCCGTCGGAGATGAAGCCGAGCCGCGCCAGCGTGTAGCCCAGGTTTTGCCCGGATTTTTTCTGCTCGTCTTGCGCTTTGCGGAGTTGCTGCAAGCTGATCAGCTTTTCGCGGACCAGCAGTTCACCCAGACGATTCTGCGACATCGAGCTTCTCTCTCACTTGAGCGACCGAGGGCCGCACAGATCCGGCGACTTTAGCATTCTCCCAGTGGGCACTGACGGAAGCCGTACGCATTCGGCCGGCCTCCGCTTTCGCTACCCACTCTCAGACGGCCGGTCGCCGCGCCAGTTGATGCCGCACCAGGCAAACCCAATCAAAACGTCCGCGGGCAAAAACACTGAAAAAGCAGGGCTTCGCTTGACGCGAGCCACGGACAGCCGAAGATTAAGCCGTCTACATTGTCACATCGGAATACGCGACTTTGAGCCCGGCCTCATGGCCGGCCGATCTACGGCCTGAATCGATGATAAGAGAGGCGCCCCCATGGCGAAGACGTACAGCGACTTGTTCTCGGAAATCCGCTCAGCGGTGAAGCTCATTTCGCTCGAAGAGCTGAAGGCGCGGCTCGAGAACCGAGCTCAGAAGCCCTTCACGCTGGTCGACGTGCGCGAGAAAGACGAAGTGCGTCAGGGCTACATCCCGGGCGCCGTGCACATCCCGCGCGGCTTTCTGGAGATGCAGGCGGAGCAAAAGCTGCCGAACAAGTCGGACGAGATCATCGTCTACTGCGCCGGCGGCACGCGCAGCGCATTCGCCGCCAAGACGCTCAGCGAGCTCGGCTACGAGAACGTGACCAGCGCGAACCCCGGCTTCGTGCGTTGGAAGGATTTGAAGTATCCAGTCGAGCAACCGGCGGATCTCACGCCCGCGCAGCTGGATCGCTACTCGCGCCACATTCTTTTGCCGGAAGTCGGCGAGCGCGGTCAGGAAAAATTACTAAAGAGCAAAGTGCTCTTGCTGGGAGCTGGGGGCTTGGGCGCGCCGGCGGGTTTGTACTTGGCAGCGGCCGGCGTGGGCACGCTCGGATTGGTGGATGCGGATACGGTCGATGCCTCGAATCTGCAGCGCCAAATCATCCACGCGACCTCGCGCCTCGGCCAAGCCAAAGTCGACAGCGCCGAGTTCGCGATCAAAGACCTCAACCCGGACGTCAAAGTCGTCAAATACCAAGAGCGAGTGAACAGCAGTAACGTCGATCGCATTTTCGGCGAGCACTGGGACGTCATCGTCGACGGCTGCGACAATTTCCCGACGCGCTACCTGGTCAACGACGCTTCGCTGTTTCACAAAACGCCGGTCGTGCACGGTTCGATCTTTCGCTTCGACGGCCAAGTCACGACCTTCAAGCCATTCGAAGGCCCATGCTACCGCTGCATGTACCCGGAGCCGCCGCCTGCGCACCTCGCGCCGTCCTGCGCGGAGGCGGGTGTGCTCGGCATCTTGCCGGGCGTGGTCGGTGTGATCCAAGCGACCGAAGCGATCAAGCTGATCCTCGGCCAAGGCGAGCCGCTGATCGGGCGGCTCTTGACCTATGATTCACTGCGCATGAGCTTTCGCACGCTCAAACTGCGTCGCGACAAGAATTGCCCCGCGTGCGGCGAAAATCCGACGATCACGTCGTATCTCGATTACGAAGGCTTTTGTTCGCGCTAAGGGGCTTCGCGAGACCTGTTCGGTCAGTTCTTTGTAGGTCGCCTCGCTTTGGAAACCCGTGATCAGTCCGGCGAATCTGGGACTTGTATTATTCCCGGGAATGCGGACCGAAGGGTTGATTCGGCGCGACCAGGCGCGAGATGAAGGCCATTTGTAAGGTTTTGCTGTCTCGATCGTTTAACCTCTAGACCGTAGGCACCCCCTTTCGCGCGGCTGTCGCTTCCTGTTAGAAAGCTTGGCCGGGCCGGTTGGCTTCGGGCCACGGTTCGCGTTTTGAAAAGGGAGATCGAGATGGCTGGAACAAAGCTTGTGCTGTGTGCGGTGGTTGCAATGAGTGCGCTCGTCGGCTGTGGTGGCGACGACAAAAACTCCAACGTCGGGCAACCCGGCGCCACGCAATGCCCACCCGGCCAATACTTCGACGGCCGCATTTGCCAGTCGCAAACGGGTGCGCCTGTCGCGACAGTGCCGGGCGCAGCCCCCGCTGGCACTGTGCCGGGCGCGGCTCCGACTGGCATCCCTGGTTTGCCGGTTGCGACCGCGGCGTCGGGTCCGACCGCGACACCGCTCGACCCCGCAACCGCCGCCACCGTCACCACGCTGATCGGTCCGCTCGCGGCGTCGGCCGCGGCGCCCGGCGCCAAGCCCGTCGGCGCGGCGATCGCCGGCAACTTCACGCAAGGTCAAACACTCGAGCAGACCGTGCAGATGAACCCGGGTAAATGCTACACGATCGTCGGCGTCGGCGCGCCTACGATTCAGAATCTCGACATCGCGCTCGTGCCATCGATCGGCATCCCGGGCTTACCCGCAGCGATCGTCGCTTCCGACTCGACCACGAGCTCGCAAGCGATCGTCGGTCAACAGCCGAACTGCTACAAATGGGCATTGCCGATGGGCGGCACGATGAAAGTCGTGATGACTGTCTCGGCTGGCCAGGGCATGGCTGCGGCTCAGGTGTTTGAGAAGTAGTCGCGGTCTGAGGCGCCGGTTCGTGCGTTGAGTTTTTTGGCCGAGCGATCGTTTGTGGCGCTCGGCCGCTCGCGTGTGCTGCTGAACAGCTCGCGCCTGTTCACCCCTTCGGGTGTCACGAAGCGCGTCGGTCAG
>DASYCL010000665.1:0-8940 GCA_036500245.1 Polyangiaceae bacterium
CTGCGACGACGCCGATCCCGACGTCTTTCCCGGCGCGTGGGATGGCCCGGCCGACGGCGCCAAACCCGATCGTTGTGGGGATGGCATCGATCAAAACTGCTCCGGCAGCGACGGTGACGACGTCGCAAGCGACGGCACCACTTGTGCGTGCACGCCGGGCGACACCGCGACGTGCAGCGAGGACTCGGGCGGCATTCCGATCGTTTGGCCAACCGGCACGCCCGTGGGCGCCTGCAAGTACGGGGTGAAGACTTGCGTCAAGGATCCGAAGAGCGGAGTTGCCGCTTGGGGTGCTTGCTCGGGCGCGATCGCGCCGGTGCAAGAATTTTGCAATGGCGGCGTGGACGACAATTGCCGCGGCAATGGCGATGACGACGCTACAGACAAGATCTATTTCCTCTACGATGGAGACAACGATCTGCACGCGCACAAGGGTTGGGCGCCAGTGCTGAGCTGCCCTGAAGTCGCGCCCAACCTGGTGCCACCCGAATGTGAGACTAGCGACGGCGCAGCGGGCGCCGACGGCGGTGGCGAGACATGCCCGCCGGATCGCTGGCGCCCGAACATCCCCGCAAACGATTGCGACGACGCGAATGCCGACGTCTACCCCGGCGCGACTGAAGTGTGTGACGGCTTGGACAACGACTGCAACGGCGTGGTCGACGACGCCACCACTGCCGCCACTTGGTACTTCGATGGGGACATGGACGGCCACGTCGCGCCGACCGCCAAGACGCTCTCGCAATGCGCGAACCCGGGCTCGGTCGCCGCGAATTGTCCGGCCAGCGCTGCCCCTTGCTTGGCCAATTGGACCGTGCACCCAACCAGCCAACAGGACTGTGACGATGCGAACGCCGACCGCTACCCGGGTAACTGGGACGGACCTGCCGCGAACCCGTTCGGCCTGCTCGCTCCGGGTTGGAACTTCGCGCATTTCAAGCGCACGGCGGCTACGATCGCAACCCCGCCCGGCACCAATGAAACACCGTCGGCAACCGGCGCGGCCACCGAGCTCGATCGCGATTGGGGTATGTTCGGGGGCGATTATTGGAGCGAACGCTGGACGGGCACGCTCAAGCTGACTGCGGCGGGCAGCTACACGTTTTACGCCACTGCCGACGACGGCGTGCGACTCTGGCTGGATGCGGCTACGACGCCGCTGATCGACAGTTGGACGAATACTCCCGGCACGCGTACGGCGAGCAGCGCGCTCACCGCCGGCAACCACACGGTCCGTGTCGAATACTACGACAACACCGGCGTCGCCCTATTGCGCATGGAATGGCAAGGGCCGGGCATTACGCGGCAAGTCTTGCGCGAAGTCGACGACGCGACCGAACCCAGCCGCTGTGACGGAGTGGATCAAAACTGCAAAGGCGGCGCGGACGACGATCAAGCAACCAGTGCGGGTGCCGCGCGTGGCTGCACCATGCAATGCCAGCCTGCGCAGGTCGGAGAATGTGAAGGCCTGAATGCAAAGGGCGTGGTCAACGTTGGAGCATGCCAAAACGGGATCCGCAGCTGCTCTGCAAGCGGTGTGTGGGACGCATGCACGGGCGCAATCGACCCGAGTTCGGAGATCTGCGACGGCGCGGACAACAACTGCGACGGTCAGACGGACGAAGGCGTGCTCACGACATTCTCCTACGACGGAGACTCCGACGGCTGGTGCACGACCACGACTCAGCAAGCGTGCAACGATCCCGACGGGAGCGGCACGCAGTGGAAGCAATCGTGCAGCGGTCACGAAGCCGCGAGCTGCGACAACGACGCGCAAAACAGCCCGGCTCTCACCGAGGTTTGTGACGGCAAAGACAACAACTGCAACGGTCAGGTAGACGAAGGCTTCAACGTCGGCTCGCCGTGCAGCTTCGGTAGCCAACTCGGCGCATGCGCCAATACCGGAACCATCCAGTGTTCGAACGGAGGTGCGATCTGCGTTGCTCCGCCCGGAATTCCGAGCACGAGCTTCATGGATCACGCCGCACCGAACGGCAGCTACGATTGGAACTGCGACGGAACGGTGTCGCCCGTCTACACGCACCCGTTCGACGGTTCCTTCAACGGTGATTGCGGCAACAATCAACCCTTGTTCTGCAACCCACCGAAATTCGCCGTCAAAGATAGCAGCGGCCCAGTGCAGTGGAATTGCGGCGGAACGCTTTGGGAATACGGCTGCATTCAAAACGGGAACGCGTGCCAAAACAACCCGAGCTACACCGTTCAAGTGGTCACCCAAATTTGCAACTGATGAACGCGGCGCGCACTTCCGCGAACTCGAAAGCACGGCTCTGGCGAGCTGCCGTGGCCGCGGGCGTCGCGCTTGGCGCTTGCGTCTGCGCGGCGCCTGCTCAGGCGCAAGACATTGCGGCGGCCGAATCGCTCTTTCGTGAAGGGCGGCAGCTGTTCGATCAAGGCGACTACGCCGCTGCGTGCGTCAAGCTGAGCGAGAGCGAACGGCTCGATGCCTCATCCGGCACGCTGCTCAACCTCGCGGCGTGCCACGCCAAGCTCGACAAGACAGCGCTCGCGTGGGCCGAATTTCTCGCGGCGGCGCGGCTTGCCAAGGCGCAAGGCAGGCCGGAGCGTGCCGAGGAAGCGGCGCGACGCGCCGCCGAGCTCGAGCTCGCGCTCAGCTACCTGACCATCGTGGTCACGCGGCCAGTACCAGGACTCGAAGTGACACGAGACGACACGCTGCTCGAAGCGAATAGCCTCGGCTCGAAAATTCCGATAGACCCCGGTGAGCACGCGCTCACGATCCGAGCGCCTGGATACGAAACGCTCACGCTGAACGTGAAGATCGGCGAGCGCGCTGACTCGCAAACGGTGACCGTGCCTGCACTCGCGAAGGCTGCCCTAAAGACCGGGGCATCGGAAGCCCAGCACGCGGCGAGTCCGCCGCTCGCGCAGCCCGCGGAGGCAGGAGCGAAAACTCCGCCGCCAGTGCCGAACCCGCGCACGCCCCACGACGGCAACCGACGCACGCTCGGCTTCGCTGTCGGTGGCGCCGGCGTGGCAGCCCTGGCTGTCGGTGGCGTGTTCGGTGTGCTCGCAATCTCGGCGTACCATCAAGCAGATCACGATTGCCCTTCGCACCGCGGGTGCTCTGACGGCGTGCTCCAGCTTTCGGATACGGCGAGTTCGCGTGCTACGATCGCGAACGTCGGCGTGGGCGTGGGAATCGCCGGAATTGCGGCTGGCGTAGCGCTGATCTTGCTGTCGCCGCGCGCCGCGCCGAGTGAAGGTCCGGCTCAGACCAGCGTGCGCCTGGTGCTCGCTCCGCAGGTTGCTGGCGTCGCCTGCGCCGGAGCGTTCTGATGTTCGGCAGGCGCGCGCTCACCGCTTTGCTCGCATTGCTCCCGCTGGCCGGTGCTTGTCAGAAAATTGCTGGTTTCCGCGACTTCGGCGGTTCTGGTCAGGCCGAGAGCGGTGTCGGGGATGCTTGCGAGTCCGAAGCCGATTGTCCGGGGCAAGTATGCGTCGTCGGGCGTTGTCGCTTGCCCTGTGACAACGACGCCGATTGCAACGATGCGCAGCTTTGCATGCGAGACGGGGGCCGCAACGGCTGCCGGTTGTCGTCCGAGCTGTCGTGCGCAAGCGTGGGTACAGCCTGCGACTCGAACCCCGCGCTCGCTTGCGCGCTCGATCACACTTGCCGTCCACCGTGCGCGAACGATTCGGATTGCTTGCCGACGGCCCAGGCCTGCATCGCCGGCACTTGCGTCGGCAACGACGAGCCGGGTTCTACGAGCGGCTGGTTTGCATGTACGCCCGGTCGAAGCTGTGGCGGAAGCGGCGGTCGCGATCTGATCTCGTGCGACGAAACGAGCCCCGGACCAACTGTGCTCGACAGCTGTTCGAGCGTCGCAGCCTGTATGCACGGCACGGACTCAGGCGCGTGCGCGAGTCCGAGCTGCACCGTCGGCAGCACTCGTTGCAGCGAAGACGCCATCGAAACGTGCAGCGACGGTTTCGGCTTCGAGCAGACACTCGGCCCGTGCGCTTCCGAAGCGCTGTGCGAGCTCACGCGAGGCCAAACCAACGCGACTCAATGCGCGTCCCCCGCTTGCAATGCCGGTAACGCGCGCTGCCGAGACGGAGCCGTTGAAAGTTGTTCGAGCGACCTCACCGGCTACGACTCGAGCAAGTGTCCGACGGAGCAGCCGCGCTGCAATCCGAGCGCCGGCCAGTGCATTTCGCTCGATGTCGACGCGACGGAAGTGACGCAGGGCGAATACGCCGCATTCCTCGGCTCGGTGAACAAGCCCGAATTGCCGCCGGCCTGCGCGTTCAAGTCGAATTTCGCGCCAGACTCGAGCTGCGTAGCCACAGTCGCGAACTGCACTTCCAGCGACTGCACGAAGCTGCCGCAGAGCTGCGTCGACTGGTGCGACGCTTGGGCTTACTGCACCGCCGCGGGCAAGCATTTGTGCGGTCGCATCGGCGGCGGTATTCTGCCCTTCGACTCGTTTGCCGATCCGGGCGTCAGCGAATGGAGCAACGCCTGTACGTCCGGCGGCGAGTACGCCTTCCCGTACGGCGACAGCGAAGTGAACAAGGATTGCAAGGGCGCCGTGAACCAGCCCAATCAAACCATCGCCGTCGGCAGCCTCGCGTCGTGTCAATCGCCGGTCGTGGCGTACGCCGGGCTGTTCGATCTTTCGGGGAACATCGCCGAGTGGGACGATTCTTGTGCAAAAGCCGCGACTGGCAGCGGAGCCGGCGCGAGCGACGAGTGCCATGTGCGCGGCGGCAGCTACCTGGCAGAGAACGCCGAACTCGCGTGCGCCGCGAGTCGAACGCTGCTTCGCAGTCAGACCAGCCCGGAGGTCGGCTTCCGCTGTTGCGGCGCCGGTCAGTGATATGTCGGACTTGCTGCTGCCGGGCCAGATCTTTGCAGGTCGCTATCGCGTCGAAAGTTTCTTGGCGCGCGGTGGCTTTGGCGCCGTATACGTCGCCGAACAAATCGAAACCGAGCTGCGCGTCGCGTTGAAGGTGCTGTTCCCGCACGTGATCCAGGCGTCGAAGGATGCGGCAGAGAAATTCAAGTTAGAGGCTCGCGTCGCCGGCCGCGTCGGCAGCGAGCAAATCGTAAAAGTGTTCGATGCCGGTGTCGACGAAGCAACGGGCATGCCGTTCCTCGCGATGGAACTGCTACAAGGCGAGAATCTCGAAGCGCTCGTTCAGCGCGTGGGGCCGCTCAGCGGCGAGCGCGTGGTTTCGTACCTGCGACAACTCGCTTCCGCGCTCGACAAATCGCACGACTATCGCGATCGCGAAGGCGTCAAACGACCGATCGTGCATCGCGACCTCAAGCCAGAGAATCTGTTTCTTTGTCAGCGTCAGTCGGCCGACCCGATCCTCAAAGTGCTCGACTTCGGGATTGCCAAAGTGTTGGGTGAGTCGGTTCAAGTTAGCCGCGAAGTGAAGGGCACGCCGCTGTTCATGGCGTTCGAACAAGCATCCGCGGGCGAGATCACTCCGCAAACCGACATTTGGGCTTTCGGACTGATCGCGTTTTTCCTTTTGACCGGCAGACACTACTGGCGCAGCGCAAACGCTGCCGAGGCCTCGATTTCTCAGCTCTTCGGTGAGATTTTGGCTTTGCCCATCGAGCCTCCTTCGCTGCGCTGCACAGAGCTTCGAATCGGCGTCGCGCTGCCGCCGGCTTTCGACGCTTGGTTCCTGCGCGTCGTAAACCGAACGCCGAGTGAGCGTTTCGCGAGCGCGGGGGAATGTGCTCGCGCGCTCGCCGACGCGTTCAGCGTGCCCGCCGAGAAGCCGAGTATGGACTTGGCGCTCGAAGCGACGGTCGCGGCTCCGTTCAGCGCGTGCGCCTCTGCGCCCCGCGTCGTCGTCACGGGCGCGAGCACGGACGCGCCACTCGTCGGACGTACGCTGCCGAATGCATCCGCCGCGCGCTCGCGAAGGACGTTGCTTTGGGGGCTTGCGCTCGGCCTGCCCGCGCTCGGACTGATCGTCGCGTGGTCGAGCGGCTCGTTCTCCAGGGTTCAACGGGTGGCCGCCGAGCCGCCGAGCGCGCCCGTGTCTTCGCTCGCCTCGAATCCGCAGAGCGTGACGACCGTTTCGGTCGCCGCGAAAGAGACCACGCCGGCGACATCGGCGTCAGCGCCCGTGGCCGCGTCCGCATCTGCGTCGTCACGCGTGACCCGATCGGCGGCCCTAGCTACTAGCGAAAAGCCGCGCTCGACGAGCGGCGCGCGAGCGACGACACCTCCGGCGATCCCCCAGCGCGCCGCGTCGCACACCGAGGCCGCGCCGAAAAATGGAGCGGACCAATACTCGGATCGCTGACGGTCGGCCCGCGCCGCTGCGTTTTTGAGCTGAATTCCTCGAGCACGGTCGAGCTTTGGGCCCTCGCTCCAAACGAGCTACGCTTGCTCCAGTTCGCGATGAGCAAGAACCGCGTCTTTTTCCCCCAAGAAGCGCTCGACCGCTGGCTCGCCAGTGGTGAGGTCGAGTTGTCGCAGGGGCTGCTCACGATTCGCGCGGAGCAACGCCGTTATCGTCTGGTCGAAGCTGCGCGCGTGATGGCCGAGGTGAGCGGCTTGCCCGATCCGCACGAGGTGATGGGCAAGGTGAAAACGGTCGGCTTCTTGAGCGAGCTCGGCGCGTCCTTGCTCGGTGAATCGATGGTGATCGCGGACAACGCTTACGAAGTCGTGCCCGGCTGGCTCGGCTCACCGATCGGCACGTTTGCCGAACACAAAGCAGAACAATCGGCGATGCCCGGTACGCGCGCCGCGCGCAGCGCCGCCGCCGTCGGCAGCGACGAAGAGCTCTTGGCCTCATTTTTGGTGCGAAACCTCTGACCCGCCCATGGTCGACGTAGCCACTATCGCGTTTTACCTCGGAGTCGTCGCCTACTCGGTCGCGGCGACGCTCTTCTTTTTGGAGTTGGCGCGCAAAGATGGGTCCACGGTTCGCGCACAATGGGCGCCGCGGTTGCTCGCGATCGCGGGCGCCTTGCATGCGGTGCACGTCGTGACCGCGAGCTTGCTCTCGCGTGTGTGCCCGATCGATTCGCTGCACTTCGCGTTGAGCTTTACGGCGCTGATCGCCGTCGGCGCGTACTTGCTCTTGCGCGAGCGCTTCCGCTTGTACGCGCTCGGTGCCTTCGTCGCGCCGATCGCGCTGACGTTTTTGATCGGCGCGCAGTTCGTGGGCCAAGAGAGCGATGCAGTGGCCGGCGTGTCGCGCACGCTCTTGATGTTTCACATCGCGGCGAACGTGCTCGGCGTCGGTTTGTTTTTGATCGCGGGCGCCGCGGGCTCGGTCTATCTGCTGCAAGAGCGCCGGTTGCGGCAGAAAAAGCGGGTCGCGAATTTGGGCTCGCGCTTGCCGCCGCTCGATTCACTCGATCGCACGACGCACCGCTTGCTCTTGGCCGGCTTTCCGCTGCTCACCTTCGGCGTCGTGACCGGCGCGGTGTTCACGCACCAGCTCACGAGCGAAGGCAGTACGGCGTTCTTGCGTTCGCTGCTCGGTTACTCGACTTGGCTCTTGCTCGGTTCGGTTTTGCTTTTGCGCAGAACCTCGGGATTTTGCGGCCGTAAGACGGCGTATGGCACGATCGCCGGCGTCGTCTGCATGTTGCTCGTGATGCTGATTTACGCCCTGCGCGCGGGCGGAGGCAGCTCGTGATCGTCGTGGTCGGCCTGTCGCACCGCACAGCAACGATCGAAGTGCGCGAGCGGCTCGTGCTCGACGCCGAAGGCTTGCCCGATTTCCTGCGCGAGCTCGTAGCGCGCCCCGAAGTCGGCGAAGCCTTGCTCGTTTCGACCTGCAACCGCGTCGAGCTGGTCGCGGCCGGCCCGGCCGGCTTCGATTCCAATTTGTCCGAAGTCGCGAAGGCTTGCATCGGCGCCCTTGCCGTGCGCGCGCCCGGCATCGACCAGCATTTGTACGCGCACACTGGCGCTGCGGCCGTGCGCCACTTGTTCCGTGTCGCCGCGTCGCTCGACTCGATGGTCGTCGGCGAGCCGCAAATTCTCGGCCAAGTCAAAGACGCCTACGAGCTCGCGCGGCGCGCCGGCACCGTCGGTTCGGTCTTGCATCGTACGTTGCCGCGCGCGATCCGCGCCGCGAAGCGCGTGCGCACCGAAACCTCGATCGGCAACGGCCAAGTCTCGGTGCCGAGCGTCGCGGTCGATCTGACGCGCCAGATTTTCGGCGATCTATCGGGCCACGTCGCGTTGCTCGTCGGTTCCGGTGAAATGGCGGAAGCCGTCGCGCGGCTGCTCAAAACCGCAGGCGCGACGATCCTCGTCGTCGGCCGCACGCTGTCGCGCGCGGAAGAACTCGCGCAGACGGTCGGTGGCAAAGCACGCGCGTGGACGGATCTGAAGCAATCCGTCACCGAAGCGGACGTGATCGTCAGCAGCACGAGCGCGCCGCATCACGTCATCGACTACGAACTCGTCAACTCTGCGCGTCGCGCGCGCCGCGGAAAAAACCAATTCTTCATCGACCTCGCGGTCCCGCGCGACGTCGATCCCAAGATCGAAGAGCTCGACGGCGAGTTCCTCTACAACATCGACGATCTCTCGAAAGTCGTTTCCGAAACGCTGTCGACGCGCTCGCGCGAAGCCGCCTCCGCCGAAGCCATCGTGGGGCACGAAGCCGAAGGTTACGATCGCTGGGCCGACGCCGAACAAGCCACGCCGACGATCGTCGCATTGCGCGCGCGCCTCGCCGCTGCGCTCGACGAAGAAATGAACAAGAGCTTCCGCGGGCGGCTCAAACACTTGAGCTCGGACGATCGCGCGGCCGTCGCGAAAATGCTGGAAAGCTCGGTCAATCGCTTGCTGCACCAACCGACTATTCGCCTGCGCCAAGCCGCGCTAGAGCGCGCTTCCGAAATGCTCTCGCTCGATCAACTGAGCTCCGCCATCAACGAGCTGTTCGCCTTCGACG
>DASYCL010000666.1:0-7844 GCA_036500245.1 Polyangiaceae bacterium
CGAGAGCGTCGCGATCAAGGTCGACGCCTTTCCGGGCCGTAAATTCAGCGGTCACGTGGACTCGCTCTCGGGCGGCTCGGGCGCGCGTTTCTCGCTCCTTCCGCCCGACAACGCCTCGGGCAACTTCACGAAAGTCGTGCAGCGCGTGCCGGTTCTGATCCGCATTGACGACAAGTCGACAGACATCGTGCTGCGGCCTGGGCTCAGTGCGTACGTGGTCGTCCACACCGACGGAGGTTAGTCGTGGACGGCTCCGTCACGGGCTCCAAAGGCGCGATCACGTTCGTGGTGATGATGGCAGCGCTGATGGCGCTGATCGACATCACGATCGTGAACGTCGCTCTGAACGACATTCGTGCCAGCTTCGCCACGCCAATCGACCAAATCGGCTGGGTTTCGACGGGCTACATGATGGCGAACATCGTCGTCATCCCGATGACCGGCTGGTTCCAGCGTCGCTTCGGCTATCGGCTCTATTTCGCCGCGTCGATCGTCGTGTTCACGACCGCGAGCGCGCTATGCGGCGCGTCTTGGAATTTGACGTCACTCGTCATATTCCGCGCGTTGCAAGGGCTCGGCGGCGGCGCGATCATCCCGTCTGCCCAAGCGATCCTGTTCGCGCGCTATCCACGCAAAGAGCACGGCATGGCCTCCGCGCTGTTTGGCCTCGGCGCGGTCACGGGCCCGCTGCTCGGTCCGACCATCGGCGGCTATTTGATCGCTTGGCTGAATTGGCACTGGGTGTTCCTGGTCAACGTGCCGCTCGGCATCGTCGTCGCGGTGATGTGCACGCGGGTGATCGAAGAGCCCGGCTTCAAGCCGGCGAAGAATCCGATCGACGTGTTCGGCATCGCGCTGCTCGCGGTCGGCATGGCTTCGCTGCAATACGTGCTCGAAGAAGGCAACCGCGACGGCTGGGACGCGCTTTCGATTCGGCTGCTGATCGGCGTCGCGGCCGTGTGCCTGACCACGTTCATCGTGCATGAGCTCGAGACGCCGTATCCAGTCGTGGATTTGCGGGTCTTCAAGAACGTGAGTTATTCAGCGGGAACAGCGATCAACTTCCTGCTCGGGCTCGTGCTCTTCGCCGGCAATTTCTTGTTCGCACTCTATTGTGGCGCCGTGATGCACTATGAGGCGCTCGACATCGGCAAGATCTTCCTCGTCGCGGGCTTGATTCAAATCGTCGTCATGCCGCTGATCGGCCGCATGGTGACGCGCGTCGATCCGCGGCGCATGCTCGTGTTCGGGATTTTGGGGGCTTCGCTCAGCCTGTGGCTGAACGCGCATTTGACGGATCAGGCTGGGTTTTGGGATCTGACCAAGCCGCAATTCGTGCGCTCGATCTCGATGGGCTTCATTTTCATCCCGATCAGCATGGTCGCGCTCTCGGACCTGCCGAATGCGATTCGCGGCAACGCGACCGGATTGTTCAACCTCACGCGCGAGCTCGGCGGCTCGATCGGTACAGCGTGGATGGGCCTGTTAGTCGATCGCGGTAGCAAAATTCACGCTTCCTATTTGCGCGAAGCGATCAACCCGGAAAACCCGTTGGTACAGCAGAGCCTCGGCGCCATTCGTGCTTCGATCGCGCAGCGCACCTTCACCTCGGAGCTCGTGCCGGAGTCGATGCTCGAGTTCAAAGTCCGGATCCAAGCTCTGATCTTGAGCTTCAACGATGGTTTCCTGCGCATCGCCTTGCTCTTCCTGTGCTCGATCGCGCTGGTCTTCCTGCTGAAGCGGCCGCAACCCGGCGGCGCGGCGGCAGACGCGCACTGATGCTACCTTTTTTGGCATGACCCGCGAACCGTCGCGTCGTGATTTGATTCGTGCGCTGCCGACGCTGGCGTTGCAAGCTTCGCTGCTCGGTTGCCAATCGGCGGACGTCGCGTCAGGCGCGGCGGCGCCAGTTGCGAAGCCGAGTGACGTGCGCAGCGTCACGTTCGTGCTCGACGCGCAACCGACGCTTGAAGGTGCGGGCGTGCATTTGCGGCGTAGCATCGGCAGCCGCGCGCTCTCGCTGCTCGATCCGTTCCTATTGCTCGACGAAATTCACAGCGATCGCGTTGAAGATTACGAAAAGGGCTTTCCGACTCATCCGCATCGCGGCTTCGAAACCGTCACCTTCATGATCAGCGGCGTGATGCGCCATCGCGACAGTTTGGGTCAAGGCGGCGAGCTCCCGGCTGGCAGCGCGCAGTGGATGACCGCGGGTCACGGCATCGTGCACTCGGAAATGCCGAACCCCGACGGGAACGTGTTTTGGGGTTTGCAGCTCTGGGTCAATCTGCCGAGCGCGGACAAGATGATGCGCCCGCGTTACCAAAACGTCGCGCCGGATCGCATCCCCGAGCTGAGCGTCCAGGGCGCGCCGGTGCGGCTCGTTGCGGGCGAACTCAACGGCCAACGCGGCCCGGTCGACGGCATCAGCGTCGCGCCGACATTGCTGGATCTGCGCTTGCCGCCGGGTGGGCGTTTCGAGCACGAATTGCCGCGCGAGCACACGCTGTTCGCTTACGTGCTCGAAGGCACGGCCGAGCTCGGTGCTTCGTTACAGCAAGTCACGGCCGGACAAATCGCCGTATTCAGCAACGGACAAGTGCTGGCTGCGCGCGCCGCCCAGGGCGCGCGCTTGCTGCTCGTCGCGGGCCGAAAGATCGGCGAACCGGTGGCTCGGCGCGGTCCATTCGTGATGAACACGGACGCCGAGCTCGAGCAAGCGTTCGAAGACTATCGCAACGGGACGCTCGTCAGCGGTTGAGCTCGACCGTGAGCTCGCGCGCCGCGTCGGGCCATGGTGTGCTCGCGCCACCGCGCACGCCCACACTCGGGCCGGCTCCCGTGAGCCCTTCGGCGCGCAGCGTGACGCGTGCACCGCGTCGCGAGCACGTGAAGCGGACGCGCTCGGCGCTCGTCGGCGGATGCACGACACATTGCAGCGTTGCGCCGTCTTCGATTTCACAGAGTTCGAGCGCGAGCTCGCGCGTGAAGGCGTAGTTCGGTGTGTCGTTGCGCGTGCCGAGCGCGAGCAGCGTGTTCCCACGCACGAACAGCGGAATGCGCGAAAATCCGATCGCGCGCTCTTCGCGCCAAGTGCCGCCTTGCACGCGCTCGCCCGTGAACCAATCGATCCAGCTGCCGCGCGGCAAGTAGTAGCGCACGTTGCCGGCATCGTTGAACACCGGCGCGACGAGCAGCGCGCCGCCCAGCATGTACTGCTGATCGAGGTAAAAAGTCGCGGGATCGTCGGGGAATTCGAGCGACATCGCGCGCAGCATGGGCACGCCGGTCTCTGTCGCTTCGTGCGCCGCGCGCCACAGATACGGCATCAGCTGGTGCTTCAGCTCGGTGAACGCGCGCAGCACCGTGACCGACTCTTCGTCGAACAGCCATGGCACGCGGTAGCTGTGCGAGCCGTGCAAGCGACTGTGACTCGAGAGCAAGCCGAACGCGACCCAGCGCTTGTATAGCGCGGGCGTCGCGGTGGCGTTGAAGCCCGAGATGTCGTGACTCCAAAACGCGCCGCCCGATTGTCCGAACGAGAGCCCGCCGCGCAGCGTTTCGGCCATGGACGTCCAAGTCGCGTCGCAGTCGCCACCCCAGTGCACGGGGAATTTTTGGCAGCCCGCGGTCGCCGAACGGGCGAACACCGCGGCTTCGCCCTTGCCCTGAAATTCCTCGAGCAAGCCGAACACCGCTTCGTTGTACAAATACGAATAGTAGTTGTGCATACGCGAAGCGTCCGAGCCGTCGAAATAGACGGCGTCGTCCGGAATGCGCTCGCCGAAGTCAGTCTTGAAGCAATCCACGCCTTGCTCGAGGAGCGCGCGCAATTTCCCGAGGTACCAAGCTTTCGCCGCGGGATTCGTGAAATCGACGAGCGCGATGCCGGGCTGCCAATCGTCTCTCTGATACACGTCTCCGTTTTTCTTTTTCAGGAAATAGCCCTGATCGCGGCCTTCCGCGAAGATGCTCGAGAGCTCGGCGATGTACGGATTGATCCAAACGCAGATCTTCAAACCGCGCGCTTTGAGTCGCGTGAGCATGCCGCGCGGATCTTTGAATTTGTCCGGATCCCACTCGAAGTCGCACCAGTGGTGCTCGCGCATCCACAAGCAATCGAAGTGAAAAACGGACAGCGGGATCTTGCGCTCGAACATGCCGTCGATCATCGAACCGACGATTTTTTCGTCGTAGTCGGTGAGGAACGAGGTCGAGAGCCACAAACCGAAGGTCCACACCGGCGGCAACGTCGGACGCCCGGAGAGCCGTGAATATTTCTCGAGCACGCCTTTCTGCGTCGGTCCGGAAAATACGTAATAGTCGAGCTCGTTGTCGGGCACGCTGAACTGCACGGCGGCGACGCGCTCGGTCGCAACTTCGAAATCGACGCGGCCGGGGTGATTGACGAATACGCCGTTGCCCTTGCTGGTCAGGTAGAGCGGCACGGTTTTGTAAGAAAGATCGGTTTCGGTGCCCGGATCTTCGTTCCAAATCGACAGCGATTGGCCGTTCTTCACCAGAGCCGCGAAGCGCTCGCCGAAGCCGTACACGCACTCGCCGACGTCGAGCGAGAGCCGCTGCATCACGTAGTCTCGGTCGTTCGCGACGTTCATCACGCCGAGCGCATTCGGCCTGCTCTCGCACACGAGCTCGCCGTTTTTCATGAAGCGAAGCGAGTACGGACGCTTCGTGATCACGGCTTCGAGCTCACCCGAGCGAAATGAAATCGTGTCTCCGCGATCGACGACCATCGACTCGCTCGTGCGGTAGTCGAGTGGGAACATGGGCGCGGTCGCCGTGCGTCCGAGTTGATGTTTCACTTGCACGCGTACCGCGTCCGGCATCGGCGCGGAAAGGCGAATCACGATCGCGTAATTGTTGATGTTGGCTTTCGGCTCGGAGCGATCCACGCAGGTGAGCACGAGCGCGCCGTCTTCGAGCCGGTGTTCGTGCACGCGCACGGCATAAACCGGCCTCACACCGGGTCGCGTCGTCCAGACGCCTGCGCTGAATTTCATGCGCGATAGAATAGCCCGCATGCGGGAGCCTCACGCGAGGGCCACTGGTTTGCCGCGGTTCTTTGGTGGCTCAGGACCTTCGGCGTCGCGCCGTCGCCTGCTTGCCGGAGTGGGCACAATTCTCGGATCGACACGGAAGCCCAGTCTCGCGCGCATCAAAACGAGACCGAGTCTTGGCGCGACTACGTGAGTTCTCCGTAAATCGCGCGGATTCGCACGTCGCGCGCGCGTGGCACGCGCCCTGCAATGACGCTGATCGCCGGCGACGCCCGGGCGTCTTCCCCTCCGCCCGTTCCGATTGCGCGTCGCCAGCAACCTCTAGTCAGCGGCGAGGAGTGCTTCCCTCACTCCTCGTCCGCTGCTCCTCTATCCGGCGGCTCGGAGTTTTCCCCTCACTCCGGGCCGCTGTCCTTTTGTCGAGGCGGCACGCGCGGGCGTGCGGGAGGGCTTGGGTGCGAGAAACAAAGTTGCGCATTCAACTTCGGAATGAGGCGAAGAAGGACTCGAGGACGCGGCACGACTCGCACAATCCGGACGAGTTTACTGGCTCGCGGCTTCGCGCACGACGCGACCGAGCCGCGCAACGGCGTCGTCGATCGTGGCTTCGCTCGGCCCGAACGAGAAGCGCGCGTGATGCAAGAAGCGCGATGCGCGGCTGCCGCGGCGCTGGCCGGGATCGACGTCGAAGAAATGGCCGGGCACGGTGATCACTTTGTGTTTCAGTGCGGCGCGGAACAGCGCGTCTCCCGAGTTGATCGAGGGCGGCAAGTTCGCGAGGTTGCCCCAGCAGTAAAAGGTGCCTTCAGGCTCGCGTTCGAAGCGCACGCCGAGCGCGCGTAGTCCGTCGAGCAAGCGGTTGCGCTTTTTGCGGAACGAAGCGCGGATCGCTTCGGCTTCGGCTCGCGCGTGTTCGGCGCTGAGCACCGAGAGCGCCGCGCTTTGCATCGGCCGCGAACCGCCGCCGTCGAGGAACGAGCCCGCGCTGGCGAGCGACTCGATCACTTTGCTCGGCCCCACGGTCCAGCTCACGCGCCAGCCAGGGTAACGCCAATTTTTCGTGAGCCCGTCGAAGAGCACGACCGGATCGCGCTCGACGTCTTCGACGTATTCCGCCGCGCTGAACAGCGAAGGTCCTTCCTTCCACAAGTAGTGCGAATAAAATTCGTCGAGCAAGAGCGTGCAATCGAGCTCGCGCGCGGTCGCGACCCAAGATGCAAGCTCGGGGCCGGTGATCGCCTTGCCAGTCGGGTTGCACGGATTCGACAGCAAGAGCGCGCCGAGCCCGCGGCCCGAGATTTCGCGGCGCAAAGCGTCGAGCGAAAAATCATAGCCGTGCTCGGGATCGAGCAGAATCGGGATCGGCGTGAAGCGGCGGAAGATGTCGAGCAGTTCTTCGTAGGCCGTGTAGTCCGGCAAAAAGTGGCCGAGGTGAATCTGTCCGATCGCGGCGCAGGCGCGCATGATCGAAACGCGCCCGCCGCCGCACACCGCGACGTTCTCCGCGCTGTATTTCGAGGGCATGCCGCGACGAAACAAGTCGTTGTACATGCCGGCGACGGCTTCGCGCACTTCCCACAAACCGGCGACCGGTGCGTACTCTTGGTCGTTCGTGTGGATGCTCAGGTCCGTGATGCGCGGCGGCGCGCCGGGCAGCGCGCCCGTTTCCGGTTGGCCTTGGCCGAGGTTGCACCATTCGGGATCTTCGGAGCGAAAGCCGGCGCGCGTCGCTTCCGTCGTAACGTAAATCACGCCGGTGCGCGGAACGGGACGAAACGCGCTCGGCGCGCGATCGGTGGGCTCGGGGGACATGACCCGCGCAAGTTAGCATGGCGGAGGTCACGCGCCGATGGTCGACGTTCCGGCGGCGAGCACTGGGAATTTTTCTGAGTCGATCGCACAATGCGCAGATGAAGACGGCAGTGGGGATTGGGGTTGCCTGGTTGATGCTGGTGGGCTGCGGCGGCCGCGTGATCTCGCTGCCCGATCCGGACGGCTCGGGAGCAGCCCAGGGTGGCTCGGGCAAGGGCGCAATCAGTAGCGGCGGGGCAACGACGATGGCCGGCGGCAGCGGACTCGCGACCACGGGCGGCACGACCGCAGATGGCGGTGGCGCTCCGAGTGGCGGAGCCGAAGCCGGGGATGGTTCGACGACCGCGGAGGCGATGCCCGCGCGGTCGGAAGTCGTATTGATCGCTTCGGATATGAGCGCGAAGGTCGTCGCCAATCCTCCGATCGAGCAGTCTGCGTTCGAGGCTCAGCATTTGTGGGTGGAGAGCTCCAACCTCATGATTGGACCAGACGGAAATTCTGCCGATGGAATAGCCGCGCGTTGGTTCGGCGAGGTACACAACTTCGGTAGGGTCCCGATCTGTGCTCCAATGATCGAAATCACTTTTTCGACCGCTGACGGCGCATCCTTCCTGATCGAAGCCACTGTCGAAGGCGTGCCTTACTTCAGCCTCGAGGCGGGCCGGCACTGGTTGTGCCTCGCGGTGGGACAATCCGCGCCCGCGTACTACTTTGCGCCCAATGTCCAAGTGGCTGCGGAACAGGTGCAAAGCGCCAAAATCGGTACCGGGTCGTTTGTCGATAAGGACAACGTGCTCGACCCGGCGGCGCCCGACGTGACGAGCAGCAATGTCGTGAACGGTCCTTCAGGGAATGTGCTCGAAGGGATCGCGAAGGGGAGCGCGACTAGCGTGACGAACTTGCAGCTCGCGTTTTACCCGAACGTCGGCGGTTTTTTGGTCGATCGCATGACCGCAACCCGAGGCAGCTTGGCCCCGGACGAGCTGTGGACCTTCGACACGACGCCGCACGAAG
>DASYCL010000667.1:0-5848 GCA_036500245.1 Polyangiaceae bacterium
TCGGCGTTGTACTTGAGCACCTTGACGGTGACCTCGTCGCCGACCTTGAACACTTCACCGGGGTGATTGACGCGACCCCAAGACATGTCCGTGATGTGCAGCAAGCCATCGATACCGCCGAGGTCGACGAATGCGCCGTACTCGGTCAGGTTCTTGATGGTTCCGGTCACGGTCATGCCCTCTTCGAGGGTCTGCAGCGTCTTGGTCTTCAGCTCGTCGCGCTCACGCTCGAGCAAGACGCGACGGCTGAGCACGATGTTGCCGCGCTTCTTGTTGAACTTGATGACCTTGAATTGATACGTCTGGCCAATCAGCTTCTCGAGGTTGCGAATAGGCCGCAAATCCACCTGAGAGCCGGGCAAAAACGCCTTCACGCCGCCGCGGATGGTCACGGACAAGCCGCCCTTCACGCGTTGGCTGATGGTGCCTTCGATGATCTCGTCGCGTTCGCACGCGGCCGAGATCTCGTCCCACACCTTCATCTTGTCGGCCTTCTCCTTGGAGAGGGAGATCAGGCCATCGTCGCTTTCGCGACTTTCGATGAACACGTCGACCTTGTCGCCGACCTTCACCGCAAAACTGCCGCCCGCGTCGACGAACTCGCTCTTCGAGATGACGCCTTCGCTCTTCCCGCCGATATCCACGATCACGGAGTCATGGTGCACCTGCACGATGGTTCCGCTGACGATCTGCCCTTCACCTCCAATCTCCACTCCGGCGTTGGCTTCAGTTGCCTCGAACATGGCAGCAAAGCCGGAGAGGGAATTTCTGTCGGGGGTGGTCGTTTGAAGATCAGTCATGGATTGGAACAATGCCTCCTTAAATCGTGGCGGTCTCGAAGCTCCGAACCGGGCCTGAGTACGGACGTACACGCGGCCGGGCCTCGCGTCGGACGCGCTCAGGTAGCGCACGGGTTCGGTCGCGTCAAACGCAAAAACCGGACCCGCGCCTGGTGCAGGGCGGCGAGTCCGCGAACTATGACCCCATTCTATGGCCTGCTCGAAGGTCGCGCAAACTGGGCCGCAAGAACGCTCGCGAGCCAGGCCGCGCCCGCTTCGATCTCTTGACGCTGAAAGCTCAGCCGCACGGTGGTTTCATCGGGTCGCCGAGGTGAAATCTGCGCCTGTTCTAGCGGTCTTCGAGCGAGCGAGTCCGCGGGCGCTGCACGGCCCAGTGTCGCGAAAGCGCGCGCCACAGCTGCCGGCTCTGCCGATACACCGGGTCGTAGCCGAACCGCCACATCCACGTCCATCGTTTCGCCCAGGCTGACGGCGCCGGAGACGCGCGCGAAATCGCTAAACCCGGGCGGAATCGGGGGCGCTACCCGGAGCGCAAAGCCACCCGCCCCCTCCGGCGGCAGCCCGAGCTGCAGATAGGCATCGCTCCCTTCGAGCGCGGCTCGCAAACGCTTCACGTCCGAGGCGACCACGAACGCGCCGTCTGCCGCCTGTCCTACCGCGGGGCCGTTCGCGACTTGGAGCACGCCGTCAGCGAGCGTCGATTCGGTGCCTTCTTCTTTGAGGGTGGTGGCAAGTTCGTCGACCAAACCGGTCTTCGGGAACTTGCCGCCGAACGCGACTACCCAGCCCGAGTTCCCCACCCCAAAGACGATCTCGCGCAAATCGCGACCGAGCTCGACCCCGCTGTGCGCGCGAAAGCGATCGTGACGCGGCTTCAAATTGCCCGGTCCATGCACGCCCTGATCGAACAGGGGCAAGAGTTTATCGCGCACGGATTGCGAGATCAGCACGGTCTCGACGTCGATGCGCGCCGCGAGCACGGTGTCTTCCGGCAAGTGACGCGCCGCGACGCGCGCATAGGCAACGTATTTGAAATAGATCCAGATGCCGCCCGCGAACGCGATCAACACCGACATAGCAAACACAGCGAACACAGCGCGATGATTCGCGCCCGTACGCGCCGGAAACGCGGGTTCAGCCATGGCCGGTGCGGTCACGGCGCGCAATGTAGCTCACCAAGCGCAGCCTGAGCCTCGACAATTGACGATTTCCGAAAGCTCATCGCGGGAGCTCGACAGATGCAGCGTGACGAACTCGGCGGCGCTCGTCACTTCGAGCCGCGCGGCGAGCTTCGCGAGCCGACCGGGCGAATTTTTCAGGGCATCGCGCAGTTCCGTCAAAGCCGCGCCGACGCGATTCGCCGTGCTCGAATCTTCGAATTTGAGGCTCAGCGCGGCATCGACCCCGGCGCTGGTCAAATCCGCGCTGAGCTCGAGCCGCGTCGCGCGCCGAGCCAGCCGCTCGAGTGCGGGCGCGGAATCGAAGAGCGACGGTGGCAACACGCGCGGCCGCGCGACGGCCGAGAGCGCGCCTTTTTCCGGCGGCTCGAGCGGCGGAGCGCCGCGGCGCTCTTCCAACGCGCGCTCGACACTGTCGACTTCGGCTTCGCTCAAGCTGACGATTAGGTCGTCGCCGCGGGTGTAAATGCGGGCGGGAGCCGCGCGGGCTTTCGGCGCCGCGCGATCGTAACGCCGAAAGCCGGCGCCGAGATCGATTGGAGCCGCGAACGGCGGCGTACTCGCGACCGCGTGCGGATCGAATTTCGGGTAATGGCCGGCCAGGACGAACACGGTGTCGGCCGGAGTGAGGTCGCTTTCGGGGCGCACGCCGAACCAGAGCGTATCGGTCTGCGCCAGCGCTGAGACGAACAGCGCGTCCGTCGCTTTATCGGTTCCATGCAGGCCGCGCACAGCTTGTTCGCTGATGGTTTGCATCGCGGAGGCGCCGAGTGTGTCCCTGATGCGCTTCAAATCGAGGCGCACGACCAAGTCGAGATCGGCAGGCATGGCGTCGATCGCGCGCGCAACGCTCGGCGCGCTCGGTGGTGGACCGATGCGATCACTGGCGCACGCGGGCGCGAGCGAGGCGACCCCAAATCCAAGAACAAGGATGCGGGCACGCTCGAGCCCAGCCCGAAGGATCATGGGCGCGCGTTGAGCTCGGCTTCGACCTCGCGCACACGCGCCACGATGCGCGCCACGACTTGATCGATTGAGAGCGCCGAGCTGTCGATGCTGACGGCGTCGGCGGCTTGCTTGAGTGGCGCGATCGGGCGCGTGCTGTCCCGCAGATCGCGCTCGCTGACTTCGCGCCGCACGTCTTCGAATTCGGCGGCGGTGCCGCGCGAAACGAGCTCGTCCAGACGCCGACGCGCGCGCACGTCCACGCTCGCGGTGAGGAAGAATTTGGCTTCCGCGCTGGGAAACACGACCGTGCCGATGTCGCGGCCTTCCAGCACCACGCCGCCCGCCGCGCCGGCCGCGCGCTGCATGTCGAGCAGCGCGTCGCGCACGGCGGGCACCGCGGAAACTTTGCTCGCGCCTTGGCTCACGTTCGGTTCGCGAATCGCCAGCGAGACATCTTCGCCGCCGAGGCGCACCGCGACTCCGCCATTCGAATCGCTGGCGAGCTCGACCGCGTGTTCATCGACCAAACGAAGTGCGAACGCGCCGAGCGCGCGGTCGTCGTCCCAGGAGACGCCCGCGCGGAGCGCCGCGAGCGCGACCGCGCGATAGAGCGCGCCCGTGTCGACCAAGAGATAGCCGAGCTCTTTCGCGACGCGCTTCGTCACCGTAGATTTTCCTGCCCCCGCCGGTCCGTCGATCGCCACCACTGGTCGTTTCATCGCACCACCTCGATCTCCGCGCCGAGCGCGCGCAGCGTGCCCGCGAAACGTGGGAAGCTCACGGCCAAGCAATCGACGTCATCGACGATGGTTTCGCCGTCCGCGACCAGGCCGAGCACGGCCGCGGTCATCGCCAAGCGATGATCGCCGCCGCTCGAGACGCGCGTCGCTTTGAGCGGCCTGTCGGCTTGGCCTTCGATCGCGAGTCCGTCCGACCGCTCTTCGGTTTGCAGCCCGAAGGCGCGCAGTAGTGCAGCGAGCGCAGCGACGCGATCCGGCTCGTCTTCGCGGAGCTCTGCTGCGTCGCTGATTTCGGTGACGCCGCGAGCGCGCGCCGCGAGCACGCAGGTCGCTGGGATTTCGTCGAGTGCGCGCAAGGCGAGCTCGCCGGCGATGCGTGTGCCGCGCAGCACCGAGCCGACGGCATTGACGTCTCCCCACGGCTCGCCGATCGAATCACCCTTTGGGGTGATACCCATGTGGCCGCCGAAGGCGCGGATCACTTCCAAGATCCCGGCGCGGGTCGGATTGAGGCCGGTTCGGCGCGTCGAAACGTTCGAGCCGGGCACGATTTCGGCGGCCACGAGCACGAATGCGGCGGCCGAAACGTCGCCCGGCAAATCGACGTCGAAGCCGCGAATCGCGAGCGGATCCGCCGGCGGATGCAGGCTGACCATCGAACCGGCGGCTTGAATCGGCATGCCGAGCTCGCTCATCAGGCGCTCGGTGTGATCGCGCGACACCATCGGCTCGAAAATCACGGTCGGCCCCGAGGCGAATAGACCGGAAAAGAGCAACGCGCCTTTGGCGTGATCGTTCGGCGCGGTCATGGCGTACTCGATCGGACCGAGGCGCTGTCCGGCTTCGAGCCCGCCGATATCGAGCGGCAGCGAACAATCCTTGGCGTCGAGCGCGCACGGCGCGCACGCGATGCGCGCTCCGCGCAGCTTCAGCGGCTCGATCACCGCTTTCATGCGGCGGCGCGAGAGCGACTCACTTCCGACGAGCCGTGAGCTGAAGGGCTGCGCCGAAAGCACGCCGGTGAGTAAGCGTGCAGTGGTCGGCGAATGTCCGCAATCGAGCGGGGCCGCCGGCGTAGTCAACCCGCGCAGCCCCACACCGCGCAGCCGGACCGTGCCTTTTTGATCATCCTCGTAGCGCACGCCGAGGGCGCCGAGGGCGCGCAGCGTACCGAGATTGTCGTTGCCGTAGGCGAATCCGCGTAGTTCGCAGGGCCCGTTCGAAAGCGCCGCCAAGATCGATGCGCGATGCGTGATGCTGCGATCGCTCGGCACCGGCACGCTGCCTTCGAGCGGCTTTCGCTGCGGACGAATCACGAGGCGCGCGGCACTCATGGATTCACTGCCGCGGGCTTGCCGAGATAGTCCGGCAGTTTGTCGAGCAGCGCCGCGATCGCCGCGGCATCCAAACCCAAAACGAACGCCGCGTCTTTGCCCTTGGCTTCGGCTTCTAGTTTTCGGACCGGCTGCGGAATGCCGAGCAAGGCCAAAAATGGCGCGTAAGTGCCGAGTTTTTGCGACAGGTTTTGCACGTTGTCCGCGCCTTGCTTGGCCGCAGCTTCATCGGTGTAAGTGAGGGTGCCGGCGAAATTGACACCCGGATCCGCGAAATTGCCGACGAAGGCCATTGTCTCGAGCCCGTTCAAAAAGCCGAGGTTGCTCGCGGCCGCGTCCGGGATCGGCTGCGCGCGCAAGTCGGCACCGGCCACGATCGGTGCCGACTGTGCCTGCATGAGCTTGTCGATCCAGGGCGGAGTCTGCGCGCGCACGCGGCCTTCGTGAATGCGATCGAGTGCACGGCGAATACCGGTATCATTGCCGAAGAGTGCGGTGCGATCGGTGAGCATGCAGAAGCCGAAGCCGCCCGCGGTGAACAGCATGCGGCCGGCATACGTGCGCTTGGCGATCGGCACACCTTGCGGCGTGCGATCCACCGCGCTCACCGCCGCTTCGATGCGCGCCTTGTCGAACGTGCCGGTCGCGACGCCCGACATGTCCGCGCCTTGCATCGAATAGAACCCCAAATAAAGATGCGCCAAATCCCGCGCTGGCTCGAAGCCCGCGGCGGGCGGCACCGGCAAGCGTTGCTGGAGAATGACCTGGATTTTGGCGCCAAACTGCGAAGCCAGCAGCGTCTTTGAGTCGACCGAAGCGATGCCCACGACGCCACCGGGCAAGAGCTC
>DASYCL010000668.1:0-2931 GCA_036500245.1 Polyangiaceae bacterium
CTCGACGTTCGCGTCGTAGATTTCGCCGCTGTCGCCGTCGAAGAACACGGTGGTGAGTGCGACGGTGTCCGGCGTATTCGTGTACGTCCACGTGCTGTCGTGGAAGGTGATCACGTTCGCGTTCGGTTGCGTCTTGTTGTATTCGGGCTTGGCGCAGTCGATTTTTCCGAAGTCCGCGATTTGACCCAAGCCCGGATGCGTGCCGTTGCCGCAGTCTGCGTTGAGCCAGCGCGCAAACGCAGCTTTGGCAACGGCGTCCAAGGTATCGGCGCTGATCTGCAAAAGCGGCGAACCGTCCTTCTGCACGTCGAAGGAAATGCAGGAATTCGGCCAATACAGCGGCTTGCCGGAGATGATGCAGTTGCCGTCGAACTGGCACGTGCCGCTGTTCGGATCGCAGGTGCGCGTCAAACAGTAGGCTGAAGCGCGCGCCGACACGCAGAACGCGATCGACGCCGCAGCCAGCCCGCAAAAGCGCAGCCGCGAGTTCAACGCCGCGCCTCGCGAATCAGCGCGCGGGCCCGAGCGAACTCGAGTCCCGACAACTGCGCGGCCGCCCCCGCGGGGTTGCCGACGAGATGCGGCATGTTGCGGCTCGCATGAAGGCGCAGCGCGCCGTATTGGTCGCTCACGAGCGGATAGTGGCCCTGCGCCATTTCGGTCACGAGCTCGATGCCGTCCGCGTTCGTTTGCGAGAAGAGTACGCACGCTTCGTTCGGGATCAGCTGCGCTTCGCCGTGGACTATCTCACCGAGCTTGTCCACATGGCCGCCGAGCGTGCGCACCAGAATTTCGGATTCGCCGCTGTCTCCGTAGATGGCATCGTCGATGCGGAGGCGCGTATAAGTCACGATGTGGCGCATGTCGCCGACGTTTTCGAAGCGCGAGCTGGCTTCGAGCGGCATCACTTGCGCGACGCGCGTACTGCGCCGAACCAGATCGACGAGGCTCACCGCGCGCGCCGTCGTGGCGCGGCTAGCGCGCGGCGCCGCCAGCAGCACGGCGATTGCCCCCAGCGTCCCCAAAGTTTGCCGACGGTTCATGCTTCTTCTGCCTCGAAGGTAGCACACGCCGCGCTCCGTTCAGCCTTGCCGTCACGCGGTCGCCCAAGAGCGGAAACGCTTCGTGAGAGTGTCGCTCTTTGCCGCGGACCGGCCCAAAACCACGAGAAATCGTGCGCGCTTCATTATGCGCGCGGGTGAGCTATAAGATCGCGTCGCTTCGCCGCGACCGTGGTGAGCCGATGCTCGCCGAAGCACACACGTTTCCGCAACACTCAATGCTCTGTAATGCCCCGTAATGCCCCCCGCCACTGAAAGAGCGCCGTTGCTCGAACGCACCGCACCCGGGCTCGTCGAAGAGCTCAAGACCTATCTGGTTCGCCATCGCGCCGCCGTCGAATCGATGATCCGACCGGGCGGTCCGGAGGCGGGGCTGGAGGCCGCTGCGCGCTACGCCAAAGCCTTCGATGGCTTACTCTGTTCGTTGTTCAAAGCCGCCGAGAGCACGATGGTGAAGGCGGGGACTTGGCAAGCCGTCGGGCTCGCCGCCGTCGGCAGTTACGGGCGGAACGAGCTCGGGTTTCATAGCGATCTCGACGTGCGGCTGATCTCGGGTCTCAAGCCCGAGAAAGTAAGGCCAATCGCCGAAGCACTTTTGTATCCGCTGTGGGATGCAGGGCTCAGCATCGGGCATCAAGTCGTGAGCGGCGGCGACATGCTCGACTTGGCCAAGAACGATCTGCCGACCGCGACCACGTTGCTCGATTGGCGCGTGCTGAGCGGCGATCGCACCGGGTCCGAGAAAATGCTGACGCGCGCGTTCGAAGGCATTTTCGGGATCGGCAACATCAAGAAATTCTTGGATCGCCTGGAAACGAAGGCGAACGAGCGCTCGGAGCGCTTCGGCGGCTCCGTCTATTTGCTCGAGCCCGACGTCAAAAACGGCATCGGTGGTCTGCGCGACTTGGATCTCGCGCATTGGGCGGCGCGCGCGCGCTGGCGCGTGACGGATCTGTCCGAGCTCGTGCGCATCGGTGTGCTGTTGCAGCGCGAATGGCAACAGATCGAACAAGCGCGTGCCTTGCTCTGGCGTGTGCGTAACTTGCTCCACCTACACGCTGGCCGGCGCTCGGACAGACTGAGTTTCGATCGCCAAGAGTCGCTCGCGGTCGATCTCGGCTACGGCCCGGGTGGCCCCGGTGTCGAGGCCTTCATGAGCGACTACTACCGGCACGCCCGCGTGATCTCGCAAACGCGGGAGCTCATCATCGGGCGTGCGGCGCCGCCGCCGAAACGCAGGCCGCGCGAAACCTCGATCGGCCGCGGGCTCAAGCTCACGAACGACCAAGTTTCCTTCGAGGATCCGAGCGCGCTCGAGCAGGAACCCGCGCTCGCTTTGCGCTTGTACGACGAGGCCGTGCGTCGCGATCTGCCGGTGTACACTTTCGCGCGCGATTTGGTGGCGCGCGCCGTCACTTCGCCGAGCTTCTGCGAACGGTTGCGACAGAGCGAGGAAGCCGCGCGGCTCTTCGTGCGCTTGGTCACGGTGATCCAACGCACCCATTTGCGCGACGGTTCCGTGGTCAAAGAGCTTCACGACGTCGGCTTGCTCGTGGCGATGGTGCCGGAATTTGCGCCGGTCGTCGGTCGCGTGCACCACGACGTGTATCACGTGTACACGGTCGACGTGCACTCGGTCGCCGCGCTCGATCGCCTGCGCGCGCTGTGCCGCGGTGAGCTCGCCGCCGAGCACCGCTTGGCGTCGCGCTTGGCCGCAGAAATCTCGCGTCCGAACGTGCTCTTCTTTGCTGCGCTCTTACACGACATCGGCAAAGACATCGGCGGGAAAAGCCACGATCAGCGCGGCCACGACATGGCGCGCGGCATCCTCGAGCGACTCTCCGTACCGGAGAGCGACATCCGCGAGGTG
>DASYCL010000669.1:0-5347 GCA_036500245.1 Polyangiaceae bacterium
CGACGCGCAGCAAGCGCTCGACATGGGACTCGTGAATACGGTCGTGCCGTACGAGCGGCTCGAAGCCGAAACGGTGCAATGGTGTCGTGAGATCTTGCAGCACAGCCCGCTCGCGTTGCGCTGCTTGAAATCCGCGCTCAACGCCGATTGCGACGGCCAAGCCGGTTTGCAAGAACTCGCCGGCAACGCGACGCTACTCTTCTATCTGACCGAAGAAGGCCAAGAAGGGAAAAACGCCTTCGTCGAGAAGCGCAAACCCAACTTCAAAAAGTTCAAGCGCTTGCCGTGAGCTCGGCGATGAGCGTAGCTGCGCAACCGAACTCGTCCGTACGTCCGGGTTCGCTCGGCGCATGGCTGCTCGCGAGCCGCCCGAAGACGCTGAGCGCCGCGGCGGTGCCCGTGCTCGTCGGCACGGCGTGCGCGGCAGCGCGTGGCGCGGTGCGCTGGGGGCCGGCGTTTGCCGCGCTCTTTGGCGCGCTGCTCCTGCAGATCGGCGCAAACTTCGCGAACGACGTCTTCGACTACGAAAAGGGCGCAGACACCAGCGAACGCCTCGGTCCGACGCGCGCGGTGCAAGCCGGCCTGCTCAGCGCGCGCGCGATGCGTGGCGGCATGATCGTCGTGTTCGCGCTTTCGCTGTTGCTCGGTGTTTATCTGACGTTCGCGTCCGGGCCGGTGATTTTGCTCGTCGGCCTGGCCTCGATCACGAGCGCGATTGCATACACCGGCGGCCCTTATCCGCTCGGGTATCACGGGCTCGGCGACGTGTTCGTTTTTTTATTTTTTGGGTTGGTTGCCGTGTGCGGCACGGCCTTCGTGGAACTCGGCCGAGTGCCGCTCTTGTCGTTCGCCTGCGCGCTACCCGTCGGTGCGCTCGCGACCGCAATCTTGGCGGTGAACAATCTGCGCGATCGCGAGACCGACGCGCGCGCCGGCAAGCGCACGCTCGCCGTGCGTTTCGGCCGCGATTTCGCGCTCAAGCAATATCGCGTGCTGATCGCCACGAGCTACGTCGTACCGCTCGCGCTCGCTTTGTCGCGCAGCGTCGGCCCGGAAGTGCTCTTGCCGATCGGCTCATTGCCGCTCGCGCTTGGCACGACTCGCGCTGTCGCGAGCGAGCACGGCCGCGCGCTCAATCCGCTGCTCGCCGCCACCGCGAAGCTGCTCTTGATCTATGGCGTGTTGTTCGCGCTCGGCTTGTCGGCGCGCGCCGTGCTGGCGCATCTCGGGCTGACCGGGGCGCCGTGACGCTCGCGCTGTCGCTCCGCGCTTCGCGACGCGAATTCGCGCGATCGACGGGAAACGCGCGCTCCGAATGGCACGCGCGCGATGCGACCATCATCACCCTCGAGAGTGATCAGTCGAACTCCGGTCGAGGCGAAGTCTCGCCGCTGCCTGGCTTCAGCCCCGACTCGCTCGACGGCTGCGAACGCGCGCTCTCCGCGCTGAATCTCGACGAAATCCCAGAAGAGCTCGCTGCGGTGGACTCGCTCGCGGCCGAGCTTTCCCACGCCAGCGCGCGCTTGCCGAGCCATTTGCCGGCGGCTCGCGCGGGGCTCGAAGCCGCCTTGCTCGAGCTGTGGTCCCGCACTGCCGCGCTTCCAGCTTGGGCATTGTTGCGTGAGGGGCCGGCTTTGCCGAAAGCTCGACGCGTCGCGGCTCTACTCTCCGGCGAGCCCGAGCAATGGCTCGCTGAAGCCGCCGAAGCACAGGCGCGCGGCGTAACGGCATTCAAGCTCAAGGTGGGTCGCAACGGCGGCGTCGAGCGCGAACTCGCCGCCGTGTCGCGCTTGCGCGCGGAACTCGGTGCGAACGTCGCGTTGCGCTTGGATGCCAATCGCAGCTGGTCGCCGCGTGAAGCGAACGCCTATCTGCCGCGCTTCGCCGAGCATGCGCCGGAATTCGTCGAAGAGCCGTGTTCGTTCGCGGGGCTCGCGGAGCTCGCGCCGAGTGCGGTGCGCTTCGCGCTCGACGAGTCGCTCGCCGAGCACCCGCGCGAGATCGCAAATGTGACGGCACTCGTGGCGCGCGGCGTCGCGGTGTTCGTGCTCAAGCCCGCGCTCCTGGGCGGCGTTTCGCCGTGTATCGCTTGGGCGAAAGCGGCCGACGAGGCCGGCGCAGAAGTCATCTTGTCGCACACGTTCGATGGGCCGCTCGGGCTCGCGCTGTCGGCCGCGCTCGCGCTCGCGATTGGCTCAGAGCGCACTGCACACGGACTCGATCTGCCGGGCGCGCGGCTCTCGCCCGAAAGCGTGCCGTGTTTCAGCGGGCCGGAAATCAGAGCTTGGACCAGCCCGGGCTTCGGGAAGATCGAGCTTTGATGTTCTCGATTTTCGACGCAGCTCGGGACGCCGCCGAACGCGAGGCCTTGGTGTGCGACGACGCGCGTCTGAGTTTTGCAGCGCTCGGCCGGCGCGTCGCCGTGCGGTTGAGCCAATTGCGTCAGCTCGGGCTCGAGCCGGCGCAAACGAGGCCGGCCGCATTGATCGCCGACAATAGCCTGCCGATGTTCGAAGTTTTATACGCGCTGCTCGAGCTCGGCGTTCCGCTTTTGCCGCTGCATCCACGGCTCACGTCGCACGAACGCGGGACGCTGATGAATCGCAGCCATGCGCTCACCTTGATCGATCCGCGAGCACTCGAGCCCATTGTCGCGACGGGCGCCGAGCGCACGCCGATCCCAGTTTCGTCTGCAGCGGTCAGCGGCGAGCACCCGCTCGCGATCGTGCCGAGCTCGGGCTCGAGCGGGCAGCCGAAGCTCGTCGAGCTGAGCCGGCGCGCGTTTTTCGAGCTCGCGCGCGGCGACGCCGAACGAGTGCCACCCGCAGCGAGCGATCGCGCGCTCTTGTGCATGCCGCTGTCGCACGTGGGCGGGCTTTCGGTGCTGCTGCGCAGTCTCGCGGCGCGGCGTGCCTGCGTCGTGTTCGGCGCGGCGAAAGCTGGGCTCTTGCAGGCGGCAGGCGAGCTCGCGACAGCGCTTTCGCGCGAGCGCATCTCGTTGCTCTCGCTGGTTCCAGCCGTGCTCGCGCGGCTCTTGCGCGAAGTTCCGGACTTTGCCCGGCGCACGCCGCTACGCGCGCTCCTGCTCGGCGGCCAAGCCTGCTCGCTCGAGCTGTTCGACGAGGCGCGCGCGCAAGGCGTGCCGCTCCTCACGAGCTACGGGCTCACCGAGACTTGTTCGCAGGTGAGCACACTCGCGTTCCCAGCGCCGTCGAACGTCGCGACGCGCGGCGGCGTGCTCAGCAGCGGCTTTCCGCTTTCGCGCGTGGAGCTGCGCGTGCGAAACGGGTTGATCGAAGTGCGCGGACCGACGTTGTTCTCGGGCTACCTCGGTGGTCCGAGCACGCTCGACGAGGAAGGCTTTTTTCATACCGGCGATCGCGGAGAGCTGGATCCCGAAGCGGGACTCTTCGTGTTCGGACGAGCCTGTGAGCTCATCATCACCGGGGGCGAAAACGTCGATCCGAGCGAAGTCGAACACGCTCTGCTCGGTTGCCAGGGCCTCGAAGCGGCCTGCGTGTTTGCCGTTCCGGACCCTGAATTCGGAGAAAAAGTCGCCGTTGCGCTGGAAGCGCGAGTAGGCGCCGAGCGCGACGAACCGGCGCTCTTTAGCGCGCTCAGCGCCCGTTTGGCCCCCTTCAAGCAGCCGCGCTTGCTGTGCTGGTTCGACGAACTGCCGCGACTCGGCTCCGGCAAGCTCGATCGCTCGCGAATCCGCGCCGAAGCGAACGCGCGGCTCCGGAAGCCCGCTCGGACTTGACCACGACATCGCGGCGCTGCGCGCGCTGAGCAAAACGCTGCTAAAAAATTATGCCGGCAGCATTCGTCGCAACAACACACGCTTGCGGACACTGCACAGTAAGTCATCCGCGTTCGTCGAACTGGGCGCGCTTGATCAAACGCATGAACGAACCGTGATCGTATCCTGAACCGTCTTGTCGTGGAGCGAGTGGGCGAAGGCCACAAACAGAAAGATTTCTGACCCATTTTGGGCTTTTCGAAGCACTCGCTCGTGGCACTAGCAAATGTCAAAACTCTTGCATCACTTCGGGCTGGACTCGCCTGGTCGTGGTGGTGTTAGGCTGCGAGGCTCTGTGGAGACAAAACAAACGCGCGAAACCGTCCCTGACCCAGCTCACCTGCCGTCAGTCGTGACTGAGGGTCGCGTACGCTCAGTCGCTGTTCGTCGGCGCGCCTCGCGCTGGGCCATCCTGCTGTGCTCGCTGACGGCGCTCGCGCTGCCGGCGTGTCCGGCAAATCTGCAAGATCCGGAGCGCTTCGACGACGCGGGGACGCCTGATCCGAACGCGGCGCCCGCCTGCCTCACCGCGGCGTTCAACAAGACCTGCGCCAGCCAGGTTTGTCACTCGCCCGGTTCGACCTCGAACACTTTGGATTTGATCTCACCCGGCGTGGCGTCGCGCATCGTCAATGTTCCGGCCGAATACGCGGGCTTGGATCCGGCAACCATGGCCATGTGCCCGCCCACCAAATTGAACTACATCGACACGGCGACCCCAGCCAATAGCTGGATCCTGCTCAAGCTCTCGAACATGCAGAACGGGTGCGGTTTGCAGATGCCCGAAACCGGCACTTGGACCAACGACGACAAGACCTGCCTCGCCAATTGGATGCAACAACTTGCAGCAAATGCGACCGACGCAGGCACCGGCGGCAGCGCAACCGGCGGCTCCGGTGGCTCGAGTAGCTCAACGGCGGGCAGCGGCGGCACCTCCGGTGGTGGCGCGAGCGGCAGCGGCGGTTCGTCTGCTGGCACAGGGGGTAGCGCGGGCTCCGGCACGGCGGGAGCTGGTGGCGCGGCTGGCGGTGCCGGGATGAGCGCGGGCGGAATGAGCGGCATGGGCGGCGCGTCGGGTTCAGCGGGCACTGGTGGAATGTGATGGGAAAAACCCGAGCGACGGTGCGGGCTCTGATCGGTCTGAGTTTGGGAGTGACGGTGGCGCTCAGTACGCCGATCGTCTTCGCCAAGGGAAAAAAGCCCGCGGCCTCCTCGAAAAAAACCGGCAATGAAAAGAAGCGAGTGCTGGTCGGCGGCTTCGACGGCCCGAAGAGCGACCCAGCGCGCAAAGCCGTGATTGCCGCCTTGAAAGACGACGGCGAGTACGACGTGAGCGATTCGGAGGACGCGAAGCCCGGCGCTAACGACAAGGCTTATGCCAAAGCGAGCGGCGGAGCCGCGGCCGTGCTGGTCGGCACGGTGAAGAAAGGCAAAGGGCTGACGCTCAGCGTGCACAACGGCGCTGACGGCGCGTTGATTCAGAACGTCGAAATCAAGGGTGATTCGCCCGCGAAGCTCAGTAAGAACATCGACTCGACGCTGGCCGTG